>SHUM01000081.1 GCA_009691245.1 Acidobacteriota bacterium
TTGTCTTCCCGCTGGCCACCGCCACTTAAACCTGCCGCAACACCGTTACGATCTGCTCTGGTTTGTACCTCTGCATCGGCATATTCAAATACCTCCCTCATGAGATTCTCTCTCACTTCGGCTGGTATCGAAATCGCCGGGCAGGTCAGCAGCGCCGGATTGGGAAGTAGGTAATTGTAGGATGCCATCGAGTTTACCGTACCGCCTGACTTAGTATCTTTTTATTTCTTACTACTCACTGTTTCTCTCTCCGTACCATTCTCACAAACCGAGTATCGGCTAGATGATCTCGTTAATCAACAAAACTACTTGGTGAGTTTGCGCAAGTTTGTCTTTGTTGTCTGAGTGGATTTTCCTGTCTTTGTGGTCAGGTTTGGCAAAACCGTGAAAGTGTGCACTTTGGTCAGAACCGCATATTCTGCAAATCTGTCATCCGGCAAAAACGCTGAGTGATGAAGGAATTTCGAAGCCTCCTGTAATCTCAAGAGGTCCCCAGAGTCACCAACGAGGAACACCCCAGTACCAAAAACTTTCCATCCCGCTTCCGGACTAGATGGATAATTGGGAAGGGCAAGTCGCTACCTTGAGAGGCCCAGTGAGCGGAGACAGCGAAAGTCGAAAGGGTTACGTGCAGAGAAACGGAATAGCGGCGAGGTCTGTGGGTGCTCCTGGTCGCTGTCGCTTGCCACGCCGATTTGCCAGCGGAGTCTTGCGCGCCTTCACGGCTGCGGTTGCCCTCAGCGTCTTGCTCTATGCGGCGAGTAGCGCAAATGCTCAGCAGGTGGCGGGGCAGTATATCGTGCGGTTGCGCACGGAGCCGGTGATCCGGCATCTGCTGCGATCCACGCGCGTTGCTGGATTGTCTTCGGATTCACCGCTGGCCCAGTCGGCAGGGCGGGTGAATCTATCTTCTGGCGAAGCGACCACGCATCGTGCGCTGCTACGGGGTGAGCAGGACTCATTGCGAGCGAGGATAGCGAGCCTGCCCGGCGCCACCGTAATCGGCCAGACCGACCTGGTGCTCAACTCTCTCGCCGTCAACATCCGCGCCGAGGATATTGATACGCTCCGTCGCATGCCCGAGGTCGCGGAGGTCTACCCTTCCGTGCTCTATCACAAGACCATGGATGCCGCGCTGGAGTTGGTTCGCGCCAGCGAAGCGTGGAACTCTCGCGTGGGCGGTGAAGCGAATGCGGGCGCGGGCGTGAAGATTGGCATCCTCGATACGGGACTCGATATTAACCATCCCATGTTGCAGGATCCCGCCCTCGTCGCGCCGGCCGGCTTTCCGAAGTTCACGCAATCCTCCAATGGCATCTGCATTCCCAACGATCGCCAGTTCACCAACACGAAGGTGATCGTCGCGCGCAACTACGTCCACCAGTTGCCGGCCTTCGACCCCAACTGCGATGCGATGGATCGCGATGGTCACGGAACCTTTACGTCCACTGTTGCCGGCGGCCGGCGCGTGGCTGCTCCGCTGGCCAGCATTGCGGGAGTGGCGCCGAAGGCCTTCCTCGGAAACTACAAAGTGTTTGGCACGCCGGGCTTTAATGACTCGGCTTCATTGTCCACCATACTTTCGGCTTTGAATGATGCAGTGGCCGACGGCATGAACGTGATCAACCTCAGCCTGGGCGCGCAGCTTGGGCTTCCGCCTTCAGCCGATCCGCTGGCCATCGCCGTGAAGGCCGGGGTGGAGGCCGGAGTTGTGGTGGTGGTCGCCGCGGGCAATGATGGCCCAGGCTCCGGCACCATATCGAGTCCCGGAATTGCGCCGGAAGCCATCACGGTGGGAGCGTCAACCAATTCGCGCACGCTGGCCTTCCCATTGGAAATTCGTGCGTCCATTCCCGTGCCATCGGCGCTGCAGCTCATGAGCGCGACTCCGGGAAATGGGCCGGCCATCACCGCCGAGCTTGGACCGCTACCCATTCGCGATTCGGCTTCGTTGAATGGCAATGCCACGGCCTGCACCGCCATTGCGCCGGGATCGCTCACTGGCCAGATGGTCCTCATCGAGCGTGGCGGATGCAGCTTTCAGATTAAAATCATTAACGCCATCTCCGCCGGCGCGATCGCCGTGGTGCTATTCAACCAGCAAGCCAATCAGGCCGCGATCTCCTTCACCGTCGGCACCGCGACACAGATTCCTGCGGTGATGATCGGCAACCCCGAGGGGCTCGCGCTCCGGCAGTTTCTGTCGACGCCCGAGGCGCGGATCACCGCTCGTATCGGCGCGGCGCGCAGCGCACTGCCCACAGAGGCGAACCGCATCGCGGCATTTTCCGGCGTCGGGCCGAGTACGGATTTCGGCGTGAAGCCTGACCTCACCGCGCCAGGCTCGAACGTCTACAGCGGGACGCAGCGCAACTTCTCCGGCGGAGCGCAGTTCGACGCCAGCGGCTTCGGCATCTCGCAAGGAACCAGCGTGTCCTCGCCGATGGTGGCCGGGGCGGCGGCCATTGTCCGGCAGATGTCGCCGCAATTCACGCCCGCTCAGGTGAAGTCGGCGCTGGTGCAGAACGCCGCGAAGATACTCACACCCATCTCTGACGGAGTCTCCGGCGTGATGGCGGGCGGCAATGGTCTACTCGATCTGGCGGCCGCCGTGACCACGCCCGCCGTGGTGGTCCCGAGCAGCATCACGCTGGATGCCTCCGCGTCCGGCGCGCAACTCAGCCGCGTCGTTGTTCTCACCATCACCAACACTGGTGGCACCGCCGACAGCTATCAACTCACCGCCACCAACGTGCCGGGCAGCCCCTTGGTGGACATAAGATTTTCGAGTCCCAGCCTGTCCATTGGCTCCGGAGCGAGCGTCGCGACCTCCATTTCATTCACCTTCGCGCAACCGCTGACCGGCATCGTGGAAGGCAGCATTGAATTGCGCAGCCAATCCAGCGGTCGTCTGCTAACCGTGCCTTATTGGGGCAGCTTCACGCGTCCGGTGGTCAACCTCACAGGCGTGGTGAACGCCGCGAGTTTCTCCTCCGGCTCCACGCGTCTCGCGCCGGGGAGCCTGATCTCCATCTTCGGGACACAGCTCTCCACCACCATCGCCACCGCGCAGTTTCTCCCGCTGCCCACTGCGCTCGGGGGCTTGCGTGTGCTGATTAACGATGTGGAAGCGCCGTTGCTGTTTGTCTCGCCCACCCAAATCAACGCGCTGGTCCCCTATGAGATCGCCAACGCCAGCCTGGGAATTTTGGAAGTCAGTTTACATGGACAAACCAGCGCCGCCGTGCCGTTCCAGATTGCGGCGGCGGCTCCCGGCATTTTCACCTTGAGTCAAACCGGGAGTGGCAGGGGCACGGTGCTGCATGGGCTGACCAACGCGCCTGTGACGGACGCGAATCCAGCGCGGCCCGGCGAAGTGCTGGCCGCGTACGTCAACGGACTGGGGACCACCACACCGGCGGCGATCAGCGGAGCGGCGGCCACCAGCACGCCGTTGCAGATCACCACGCGGCAGCCCGCCGCCAGCATCGGCGGCATCAACGCGCTGGTCACATTCTCCGGACTCGCGCCCGGTTTTGCCGGCCTGTACCAGGTGAACGTGCAGGTGCCGCAGTCCACGATTACCGGCGACCAACCTCTCGTGATCACCAGCGCGGGAATCGCCAGTAACCCGGTCACTGTTCCCGTGCGTCAATAGATACACTCGCAATGGCCTGGGGCCGGGTGGACATACTCGGCTGAGTCGGCGTCGCGGCTGTGCTATGATTTGACGAGTTAGCCGCACGAATTGCAGACAGGTATTCACCAATGAGTTTTCCCACTTCACGACCGCGCCGCCTCCGCCGCAATGAACTGCTGCGCGGCCTGGTGCGCGAAACGCGGCTCTCGGCCAGCCAGTTCATCTATCCGCTTTTTGTGTGCCCCGGCTCCGGTGTCAAGCGCGAGATATCATCCATGCCGGGCAACTTCCATTTCTCCGTGGACCGCATCGGCGAAGAGTGTCGCGAAGTGGCGGCGCTCGGTATTCCCGCGGTCCTGTTGTTTGGATTGCCGGATACCAAAGACGAGCACGGCAGCGGAGCGTACGGAGACAACTCCATCGTCGCGCAGGCGGTGCGCGCGATTCGCAAGGTGGTGGGCGACAAACTGCTGATCGCCTGCGATGTCTGCTTGTGTGAATACACCAGTCATGGACACTGTGGCCTGCTCAGTGGGCAGGAAGTGGACAACGACGCAACGCTCGATCTGCTGGCTCAAGCGTCCGTAAGTTATGCTCGCGCTGGCGCGGACATCGTTGCGCCATCGGACATGATGGACGGTCGCGTGCGCGCCATCCGTCAGGCGCTGGATGCCGCCGCGCTCGAGCAAACGGCCATCCTGGCGTATTCGGCGAAGTATGCGTCGGTCTTCTACGGGCCGTTCCGCGAGGCTGCGGATTCCGCGCCGCAGTTCGGCGACCGGCGCGGGTATCAGATGGACCCGGCAAATCAGCGCGAGGCGTTGCGCGAGATGCGCCTCGACGTGGAAGAAGGCGCCGACATGATTATGGTCAAGCCGGCCATGCCCTATCTGGATGTGATCACGCTGGCCCGGCGTGAGTTCGATCTCCCGCTCGCTGCCTATCAAGTGAGTGGCGAGTACAGCATGATTGTCGCCGCCGCCGAGCGTGGGTGGCTGGATCGCGAGCGGGCCATGATGGAGTCACTCACTTGTATTCAACGAGCTGGAGCCGACATCATACTCACTTACTTCGCCAAAGACGCCGCCAGGTTACTGGGCGGGCGGTGATGTCATGCTGGCTTAGGTTCCCTCGACAAGGGCAATGTCAGTCAGACTGGCGGGCTCATGAAAATTAACATTCACTCACCCTATCGCAATTCCAAGGCCCATCGTGAATCGCGCCGGAATCGCGCCCACCGTTTGGCGATTCGCGGTGCGTGCATGATCGCCTTGCTATGGGCGGTCCTTATGCCCATTGCCTCCGCGCAGCGGACCAGCAGCGCGGCACCGGCGGGTGCGCTGGCCAAGCAGGTTGAAAAACTCCTGGATCATCCCGATGTGCGGGAAGCGCACTGGGGGGTCTCGGTGATTTCCATGAAGCGCAATGCCCCGCTTGTCAGCCTGAATCAGAACAAACTATTCATCCCGGCGTCGACCGCCAAGCTCTTCCCCGCCGCCGCAGCCCTATCGCTACTTGGTTCTGACTATAGATACAAAACATCGATCCATATTTATGGCACGAGTAAGTCAATTGAGAAAGGAGATACTAGCACTCAATCGAAAAGTAGAATTCGCAGTGAGTTGGCCAGCGAGTATGTTGGCGACCTAATCCTGACAGGACGGGGCGACCCTAATCTTTCCGGGCGGGTACTTCCATTCAATAGGGAGACAGCGCGTGATCCCGCCCCAACGCGCATTTTTCGCGAGTTGGCCCTGGCGGTGGCCGCGCGGGGCATCCGCACCGTTACGGGTGATCTGATTGCGGATGACCGCTACTTCGTGCATGAGCCCTACGGGTACGGTTGGGAGTACGACGATTTGATGTGGCTCACCGCCGCGCCTGTTTCCGCATTGGCGATCAACGACAATGTCATCTACGTGTCCATTTCCCCGGATGCTCCCGGCGCGCCCGCAATGGTGCAGGTGCAACCGATGCCGGGCTACTATGAAATTGACAATAAGGTATTGACTGTTGGTCGAACGGAGCCGACCCCCGGCGGCGGTGTGCGTCGCACGCGGAGAAGCCTCGGGCTTGGACGTGAGCCCGGCTCGATGCGCCTGCAAATGTGGGGAGAAATTCCAGTGGGCGCAGCGGAAAGTTCTTACGCCGTTTCCATCGAGGACCCTCCCCGCTTCACCGCGGAATATCTGCGGCAAGAGTTGGCCAAGGCGGGCGTCGAGATCAAGGGCCGTGTGCTGGTTCGCCGCCAGGAAGTTTCTGAAGTGGAGAACATTGCTGGAGCGCCCATTCAGGCGCCCGGCTCAGCAGCGGAACGGACACCCGCAAAGAAGTCAGGAGATGGACAAGCAGCGCCATTGATTTTGGCCGAGCACGAATCCGGGCCTCTGGCGGAGAGTTTGCGCGTGATGCTGAAGGTCAGCCAGAATCTTCATGCCGAGATGCTGCTGCGCACGCTGGGACGCGAACGCCGCGGCATGGGTTCCGCGGAAGCGGGCATCGCGGCTATCGACGATTTTCTTGCCGGCAATGGTATTGCCACGGACGGCCTCGCTCTGCGCGATGGCAGCGGGCTGTCGCGGCAGAACATGGTCTCTCCCGCGGCGATGACGGCGCTGTTGAAGCATATGTACCAGTCCGAACAGGGCGCGGCATGGACGGCATTGCTCCCCGAGGCGGGCGTGGACGGCACGCTGCGCAACCGTCTGCGCGGCCGCTACACCACGGCGCGCGTGTGGGCCAAAACCGGGAGCCTGCAAGGCGTGGCCACGCTGGCCGGATACGTGGCCAATCAGAGCAACGATTTGCTGGCGTTCACCATCTTCGCCAACCACTATAATGAAGATGAGGGCAGCGTGATGACGGTCATTGACCAGATCGTCACCGCGCTGGCGCGCAGCCGCTAGACCCTTTTGATGAAAGCTGTGCCCCAATCAGAGCCCCGACCACCAAGGAAGGGGCACATTCAACGGCACTCGCAATCGGCAAGCGTGCCCCCTCCCTGGTGGTCGGGGCTGTGATACAGCATCAGGCATTCCATCCATGAGCGATTCGACCATCATCAGAAAAATTGAAAATCTGCGCGACGAGATTCGTCGCCACGAGTATCTATACCATGTGTTCGATGCGCCGGAGATTTCCGACGCCGAGTACGACGCGCTCTACAATCAGTTGAAACAACTCGAAGCGGAGCATCCTGAAACGATCACGCCCGACTCGCCGACGCAGCGCGTGGGCGGCGCGCCGCGCGAGGGTTTCGCGTCGGTGCGCCACAGCGTGCCGATGCAGTCGCTCGACAACTCTTACAGCGAAGCGGAGCTGCAAGACTTCGACCGTAAAGTGAAGGAAGGCGCGGGGCGCGAGGACATCGAGTATGTCGCCGAGTTGAAGCTCGACGGCATGAGCATGGCGGTGGTCTATGAAGCAGGTTCGCTGGTACGGGCTGTTACGCGCGGCGACGGAACCACTGGCGAAGAGGTTACCGCGAACGCTCGCACGATTCGTTCCCTGCCCCTGTCGGTGCCACGCAGCAAATTGAAACAGTTTTCCTTAAGTGTGGCGCTTGAAGTGCGCGGCGAAGTGCTGCTGGGCCGCAAGGCATTCGAGAAAATTAATGCCGAACGCGAGGCCGCGGGGCTCGCGCGCTTCGCCAATCCTCGCAACGCGGCCGCCGGGTCCATTCGCATGTTGGAGCCAAGCGTGGTAGCGGAACGGCACCTCGATTACTTCGCGTACCTGCTTCTCGTAGACGGAGGTGCGCCGCTGGCAACGCAGTGGAACGAGCTGGAAACGCTGTCGGCGTTGGGCTTCAAGGTCAATCCGCGCCGCAAACTTTGCAGTGGCATTGACGAAGCGATTCAGTTCATCGCCGAGTGGGACACGCAGCGCGCCGGGCTTGAATACGAAATCGACGGCATCGTCATCAAGGTGAATTCGATCGCGCTGCAACGCGAGCTGGGTTCCACCGCCCGTGCGCCGCGCTGGGCGACGGCGTACAAATTCCCCGCGCAACAGGCGACGACGCGCGTGAACAGTATCGAAGTGCAGGTGGGCCGCACCGGTTCGCTCACGCCGGTGGCGATTCTGGAGCCAGTGGCGCTGGGCGGCGTAACCGTGAAGCGCGCCACGCTGCACAACGAGGATGAAATTCGGCGGCTCGACCTGCGCATCGGCGACCGCGTGGTGATCGAGCGCGGCGGCGAAGTGATCCCCAAAGTACTGCGCGTGGATCTCGCGGCGCGCGAAGAACGCGAGCACGAACTGCGCGAATTTGTGATGCCGGATCGCTGCCCCGTCTGCAACGGGCGCGTCGTCCGCGAGGAAGGTGAAGCGGCGTGGCGATGCGTCAGCTCAAGCTGCCCGGCAAAATTGAAAGAGACCATCCTGCACTTCGCCGGTCGCAAGGCGATGAACATTGACGGGCTGGGCGAGTCGCTGGTGGATCAACTGGTGGGCGGTGGGCTGGTGAAGGATTTCGCGGACCTCTATCAGTTGACCGAAGAACAGTTGGTCGCGCTGGAACGCATGGGCAAAAAGTCGGCGGAGAATTTGCTCAAGGAAATTGTCGCGAGCCGCCAGCGCGGGCTGGACCGGCTGATCTTCGCCTTGGGCATTCGCTTCGTGGGCGAGCGCACGGCGGCTCTGCTGGCGGACCATTTCGGGACCCTGCCGAAATTGCAGGAGGCCGCGCAGGAAGAGTTGGAGGCGGTGTTCGAAGTGGGCCCCATCGTAGCCGCCAGCATTCGTCACTTCTTCGGCGAGGAGCGCAACCGCGAATTGATTCATCGGCTGGAGAAGATGGGACTCCACCCCGAGCAGATGATAAAGAGGAAGAGTGTTGGCGCGCTGGAGGGCAAGGCGTTCGTGGTGACCGGCACGCTCGAACGGCTCACACGCGACGAGGCCAAGCAGCGTATCGAGCAGGCGGGCGGGCGCGTTACCGGCTCAGTTAGCAAGAAAACGGATTACGTGGTGGCGGGCGCGGACCCTGGATCGAAGCTCGACAAAGCGCGCGAGCTGGACTTGACGATCATCAGTGAAGCTGAGTTGGAAGAACTGCTGAAAGAATAAACAGAGCCGCGACCGGAAAGGCGCGGCAACGTCCGGCGATCCCTACGCGATTGGCGGACCGCTCCCTTACGGTCGCGGCTCTGTGACTGCATCCAACGTGCGCTGCTGTGCTAAACTCTAGAGACGTTCGCGCCATTGTTCCTTTGGCATGCGACGAGCCGGTAGCTCAGTTGGCAGAGCATCTGACTTTTAATCAGAGGGTCGCGGGTTCGAGTCCCGCCCGGCTCACCATTATAAAATAAGCAGTTAAGTCATATTTTAGGGGGGATGGAAGTTGACGTATTCGCTTTAGGGTAACGCCATGGGTAACAATTCAAGGCTGCTAGAGGGTACAGCCTATGGAATGAAATTTTCCCATTAGGGCAGCCCTTGGCAATAGTCGTTTGCGCCCGTGCGACGTTGCAAAGCATAAAAATTGTCGGCTCCTGTCGCGCTTATTGAACACGATTTTGAACACAAATACGAATTAATCCCCAAAACTATCAGCCTCGCAACGAACGACTGGGATCGGCCAAGTTAGCCTCCTCCTGAACAATGGATGTAAACGCCGGAGAGAAACTAGACCAGGCAGTGCCGCGAGAGCGGCGGGCCCTGGCGGAGTAAAAGCAGACCGCCGGAGATGAGTTTCAGGAAACGGTGCCTGTGGGGCCGTTTCGTGAGATACCGGAGGGATGTATACAGTGGAGCTCTATGCACGGGTACGGCGAGCGGTAGGTGCTTCCGCAATCAATTGTTGCTGGATAGCCCATATCTTCTTCAAGTAAATACGCTTACTTTGAATTTTCGGCGCCGGAGACCTACTGCTCGCAATGTTTCCATTAAGGTTTATAAAATCAGATAGTTGCGGCGCTCTCACCAACACTAGATTGGTGAAGCACCGTGAAATTCGTACGTGTGATTGTGGACGGCTCAGCCTTCGGCAATCCCGGACGCGGGGGTTAGGCTTGCATCCTGCGGTTCGGTGCGCAGGAACGAATCCTGGTAGTGGGTCAGTTTACACTTCGAGCCATCGGGTTTCTAAACTCGAGGCGACTACACATTACTAATATCGAGGGAGCGGCGCGACCGCTACACGCGATTGTGCTGTGATTCGTTTCATTTCAATTTTGTAAAGTCGATGAGTCTCCAACCAAGGCTGATCCGGGGATGGCCAAAACTGACATCCCCAAGACTCCCGCGTGTATCCACTGGGGCGAATCATCTTTTTGAAGATGCTGCTTCCCCGATTGGAGCCGTCGGTAATGATGAGTCCTCTCTCGTCTGGAAAATGCGGTAGAATTCGGCCAAGCCATTGCTTGCCAAGAATGTACAGTCTGCTTCCGCCTTCCCCCGTCGAGTCTCTTCGGTAGAAGAGGACATCGATAAGCGGGAGCCTATCTATGTAGTCCCTGATGTCCCTTTTGATAAAGCGTACGTCGGGCAGACTGCTTGATGATTTTGGTTGCGTCCACCCATGAGGAAAATGGCGGTCACAGTAGATGATCTCTTCGACCAATCCGGCAAGTAAATGGCGCGGTTCATCAATGTCGTTTGCGCAACATGGATAGAATGCCCGTTTAGGCAATGCGTTTATTGATTGTGCTGCCATCCCAGGACACCTGGCCGGGAGCTTTGGGCTAAGATAGCGGAAGTAATTAGGCTAGTATTGATTGTGCTGCCATCCCAGGACTCTTGTTTCGGCTGTGCCAAATGATTGCTTAGGCCCATCACAAGAGCATGTATCTCTTGACTCGTTAAGTGAATCTTGAAGACGCGGGCGAAAGTACTTCCATTTTGGCTAAGGCCGAACTTTCCCATATCCTTTGTAATAACCGTTACGTCTTCTGGCATGTCGCCCTCATCTTTCCCCTTCTTAATATAAGCTCTTGCCTTCTCTGCGGTAGGGAAGCTCTTCGGTTCATTTTCCCTGGTGTCTGGAGAATTGACGAAGCAGTACTCGTGAATCTTCCCAGAGCCATCAGGAATCGTTGTGTATCCCGAGGATGGAAACGTTCTATTAAGGTCAGTGCAAGTGGGATGGCTTACTGCGTTGCGGATTCGCTTTAGTACAACTTCGGCAGTGAGCCGTTTAGTCCAGAACGTATCGTCTTTTATCATCCCTGGGTTAAGCCCCCATAGCTTCCTCGTCGCGAGATCGGCTGTCAAGTCGCAGGTGTGCCTTTCGTTCCTGGACATGGCTTTCAGGAGCTCAACGCAGTTTGTTAGAAGATTCTGCAATATACATAGATCGAGAGTTGAAGA
Organism: Acidobacteriota bacterium; assembly: GCA_009691245.1. Taxonomy (NCBI): domain Bacteria; kingdom Pseudomonadati; phylum Acidobacteriota; species Acidobacteriota bacterium. The sequence goes on from SHUM01000081.1 coordinate 10,952, forward strand.
GAAGTTCTTGTCTTCTGGCAGAGGAAGGCTGGAATACTGCCCGGCTATGATGCCCAGGCGATACGCCATGTCAGCCTGAATTTGGTTATTCGAGTCCCGATAGTATTCGCCCAAGTCTACTCCAAACCGAAGATGCTCCCTACAGGTTCAACGTTGGGCTTCGAGGACCATCCCATCTCGACGACGGTCCAAACGTCGTGGCCCACCAAGTCAAGTTTGAGTCGCCTCGGCATGCATTCATCGAGCGACAGTCGCATGCGCTTCAGACATCTCTATCGCCAGTTGGAGCGGCGCGACGGGCGAGCAGGCTATAAACCCTGCTCTGAATAGAAAAAGCAAGTGTATGCCTCCGATGCATGAGTAGCAATCCCCCAGTTGCATTCTTGGACCACGTGTGTTCGTCTTCAGCGCCTTTGGTGCTTCCTCCATCCAGTGTTGTTAGGCAGCCATAGAAATCAGTGGAATTTGCCTTTGTAGAAATTTGCGCTCCCCAATGATTGACCCGCCCGAGATTTTGTACCAATCCTTGTGAGAGAGTTTACATCACAACCTGAGGCCGAGAAACTGGGTTTTTGACAGGGCTATAGGCCCCCGGCGCCGGGGGCCTATAGCCGAGCGCCGAGTACGGCCTGCGGGTGTTGTACTGCTGCCGCCACTGTTCGATCACCACCTGAGCCTCCTTCAATGAATAGAAGATCTCTCC
>SHUM01000082.1 GCA_009691245.1 Acidobacteriota bacterium
GCTGCCGGTTGTCGGCAGGTAGGGGCCGTCGAAGAGCATGTGGGGCTTGCCCGCTGAAAAGGCGGAAGACCCCGCTCCAGAAACCCCCGCTCCCTCACGGTCGCGGCTCTGATTCACGTCCACCGCCATGATCTTGCTTCCGCTGCGGTAGAACAGCTCCCCGCCTTTGAGATTCCACACCGGCTCCTGTCCTCCATCGGTGGATATCTGCCACTTGCCGCCGGGGCCGGGATAGGGCTGCACGTAAATCTCCCGGCGGCCTGATTCGTCCGAAGAATAGGCCAGCCATTTCCCGTCGGGAGAAAACTTCGGCGCGGTTTCCTCGTATGGTGTCTTCAGGAACAGCTGCGCCTTGCGGTCTTTTAGATTCAGCACCCAGATGTCGCGCCCGGTCTGCGGATTAACTTCGAAAAACGCCAGCAGTTGCCCGTCCGGCGAAAACGAATTCGGGGAGTTTTGATTATCGCTGGTGGTCAACCGTTCCGCTGCGCCGCTGCCGTCGGCCGCTTGCCAAAACAGATTCTGCGGGCCTGCCCGGTTTGACCAGAACGCGATCCGCTTCCCGTCGGGCGACCAGGCGGGGACGCTGTTATTGTTTCCTTCAAACGTAAGCCGGGTGAGGGTATCTCTGGAAACGTCATAGACCCAAACCTGCGATTCCTGATCTGCGATCGCCACAGCCACCCGCCTTCCGTCGGGTGAGACCCGCGGGAACCGATAATTGTGCGGAGCGGCGGGCAGGACTTGCTCTTCGCCGTTGCGGCTCACCCACACCAGGAGGCTCTGGTCTCCGGCAACACCTCCTGCCAGATAGGCCAGGGTTCCCGTGGCGGAGACGCTGTACTGGGCGGCTCCGGTGCTACCAGACTGCATCATCCCCTCGAGCGCGGGAACGGCAGCTCCCGACAGGGCCAACCGCTGGGCATCAAACGGCGCCGCCATCAGCGTTCCCGCTTGCGCGTAGAGCAGATGGCCCGCCATCTTGTCCCCCATCTTGCTCGACGCCGCATAGCGGGGCTGCGTTCCTTGCGCCAGGTTCTTTGCCTCGCCGGGGGTTCCCGTTCCTACTGGCTGGACATCAATCTGCGCGTTGTTCCAAGTTCCGGAGTTTGACGAACCCGCAAAAAGTAACCCTTGGCCATTGGGCAGGAATTCCGGCCAGCGGTGATAGTTCTCCCCTTTCCCCAGACGGGTTAGCGGCTGCGGCGTGCCCCCTTCTTGCGAAACCTGTTGTAGGGCCTGTGTCGAATTTATCGGCTGCACCGCCAGAGTTCCCTGGCTGCTCCAACTGGCCCCTCCGGGTTGTGGCGCGCTGGCGAGAGTAACCGCCGAGCCGCCGTTCACGGAAACCTTCTTCAGCTTGCCGCCGGCGAAGAAGCCGATCCACTGGCCGTCGGGCGAAAAGAACGGCCCGGTTGCGCCCTCCGTCCCCGCGATGGGCTTTGCTTCATTACTGTCGAGCGGCCGCAGGTAAAGCTGCTGCGCCGTCACCGTGCCGCGCGCGTCAGCAAGCGGGGGCTGGTTTTGATTTTGTCCTTGGTCTTGACCGCCGTTGGAAACCGCCGCCCCCGCTCCCTCGCGGTCGCGGCTCTGTGACGCTACATACACAAGATTTTTCCCATCAGGCGAGATGGCGATGGCGGGCTGGTCCAGCGCCGCCAGCCGCTGTCCCGGCGGCAGCGTGATCGCCAACCGGCTGACTGCGAGCTGAGACGTGGCCTCGCCCGGGTCGTGCGTGGCGGGCCTGTTCATGCTGATTACGGCGGCGATGACGCCAGCGCCTGCCAGTCCCCACGGAAGGTACTTTCCGAACAGGGTTGCCACGGTCGAGCCGAACTGCTTGCGCACGTAGTTCACCACGTGGACGGTAACCATCACGCTGTAGAGCAGCAGGAACATGGCTAACGAGATGTTGATGGCCAGTTGGAAGAAGGGCTGCGGCGAGTGCAGGTAATGTTCGTAAATGTACTCGACGAAGAAGCCGGCGATGAGGATCACTGAGTCCTGCAGCAGGATCATGATCAGCCGCAGCACCTCGACAGTGTGGTGGCGGACTTCGCCGCCCAGTTCCTGCCACTCGCTATCGGCACGGTGGTCCGTGCTTACAGTGCCGCGCGCGTCAGCAAGCGGTGGCGGGGTTTCGGCGTCGCGCCCCGCTGACGCGTTGGCTGGTTAGCCGTTAGTTTCCGGTGAGTTGTCGTGTGAGTCAGCCATCCATGCTTCACAAGAGCGCGAGTACGAGAGTCGCGGATGATTATATCCGATTCATGGAACTGGCAAAGGGAAATCCGTAAGGTCAGGAAGCGATTTGCCGCGCAGGTGGCGCAGGCATTCTTGCCTGCGGGTTTTGCAGTGCTTTCAATTCGGCAGGCAGGAATACCTGCGCTAGCAAAAGCCGCAGGCAAGAATGCCTGCGCCACTCATATGCCTGCATCACTACTACAGTTGAAGGATGATTTCGGCGGTCGGGGGGGTGGTCATAAATTACCCTCCCGGCAATTTTTCAACCACTTTGCAAATGGGAAATGGGGAGCGCGGGTGGACGAAGCGCGACTCACAAACCGTGAATTTTGTCAGATTGGAAAATTTGGATTCTTTGGGATTTGTGGGCAGAGTGGTCAGGTTGGACGATTTGGATCATTTGACGCGCGAGACGGGTGCGGAGTGGCGGGAAAGCTGATCTGAAGTTCCCCCCAAACCCCAATCCCGAACCCCCAATCCCTGGTTTGTCAATCTGGTCAGAGTGGTCAGAACCGTGAACGTGTGCACTTTGGGCTGGGCCGACGATTTGGTCAGGTTGTCAGCGGCCCAGGAAGCCTTTAGCGGCCCAGGAAGCCTTTAGCGGCCCAGGAAGTCTTCCAGCTTCTCGATTTGCCGGACGGCGAGGTCCATATTGCGCTTGGCGGATTCGGCGTCGCCTTCGGCCAGCGCGGACTTGGCTTCGTCGAGCAGATAGTCCATGCTGTCGCGCGCCGCCGCCATGTCGCCCCGCATGCCGACGCCCTGGCGTGCCTGCTGCTGCTCCATGCGCGAGATGCTGTTGGCCACGGAATTGGCCCGTCCCGCCAGCAGGGCGAACTCTGAGCGCAGCCCACTCAACGCCTGATTGCCTGCTGTAGAAGATGCTGCGGACTCGCCTGGAGCCGCCCCGGCTGGGCCGGATTGCGTCGCCGGTGAGGTCACGGGAGCCAATGTTGACACTGGTCTCGACGCACCCGTCGAGGAAGCTTGCGAAGCAGCAGCGGAGGCCGCGCCTGCTCCACTGGAGTTCGTCGTCGATGGTGCGGAGGACTGCGCCGAGGCCGAGGCTCCGCTGAAGGCCGCCGCGCCAGCAGCGCCCGCTCGTACACCACCGCCGGAATTCGATCCTCCACCTGCGCCGCCCGCCGCTCCGGCAACGGAGCCATCCGCTCCCGGTGCGGACGATGTTCCATCGGAGGGCACTGAGGTCTGGCCAGCCGTGGAGCTATCCGTTGAACCATCCGATGAGCCTGCCCGCTCGGGCTCTCCTTTGCCGCCGATCAGTCCAAACTGATACGCCGCGACAGCGGCAATCACCAAGGCCGCTCCACCTACGGCCAGGAAGGTTCCCGCGCGGCCAGGGCCAGCGGGGACGGCCTGCGGCGCGCTGTGTTGATAGGCGACCGGAGCGTGTGGTTGCGCGGCGATCGGGATGGCGGTGGACGCCTTCGCCTGTCCTGCTGGAACGGGAAGAGCCGGGGCCGATGGCAATTGCTCCAGCAACGCGCGTGCCTTCTTCAGCTTTTCGGGAACCTCTGGATTGCCCACCTCGGCCGTAACCAGATTGACGACATGCATCTTCACGCCGTGCTTCACCTCGGCCTCACCCAGGTCGTGCAAGGTCTTTGACCACTCGCTCAATTGATTGAGGGTTTCCGAGACCGTCCTCGATACCAGGATATGGCCGGCATCACCCACGTCCATCACGCGCTGCGCGGAATTGATGCCGCCGCCGGCCACGTTGGAATTCGCGTTGATGTCGGCGATGCGATACACCGGGCCGGAATGCACGCCCATGCGCAGTGGCAGATCGGGGTGATTCTTCAGCTCGCGAGCGACCTCAATAGCGCACTGCACCGGCGCGACAGGGTTCTGGAAGAACACCAGCGCCATGCCATCGCCGGTGGGCAGGGAAATAATCTGGTTGGCTTGCTGCGCGCGACGATACTCGGCGGTGCCGCGCACGATCTCACCGAGCTTCTGAATGCGCTGGCTTTGCAGATCCATGTGCAGCATCGAGTAGCTCACCAGATCCATGAACAGCACGTAAGCCGTCTCCAGCCCCTGCGAGGAGGAGGAAGCTGGCAGTGCCGGAACGGCTGGTACGGGCGCGGAGATGGATGCCTCGGCGCCGAGCGCGCGGGCAATCTCTTCGCCGAAGTCACGCGGGCGAGCCTGTCGTTCTCCCGGCAGGTAAGAGACAGCTCTCACGATGGTGTTTTCCGCTGCCTCGGGTATGTCGGAGCGTATCTGACGCGGCTTCACGCCAAGGCCTTGTGGCGTGGTCTCCGGCCGTTGGCCGGTTAGCATCTCGTAGGCAATTACGCCGAGCGCGTAGATGTCGCTCGACCCGGTCGCCTGTCCCATCACCTGCTCGGGAGCCATGTAGGCCAGCGTGCCGACCACCTTGGACGCTTGGGGCTGGCCGCCAACGACCTGTGAGTCGCGCACGGAGGCGATGCCGAAGTCGATGAGTTTGACTTGTATCTCGCCTTCGCCGAGCGACTGCACCATAATGTTTTCCGGCTTCAGGTCGCGATGAAACACGCCCTTGTCGTGCGCCGCGCTGAGCGCCTGTCCTACCTGGCGGAGAATGCGCGCCGCCTGTCGAAACTCCATTCCGCCGGGGTGGATGAGCGTGCGCAGCGTAACACCCTCGACAAACTGCATTACCAGAAACGGCTGATGATCCGGCGTCTCGCCGGTGTCGAGCACGCCCACCACGCCGGGATGATCGATGCGCGCCATGGCCTCGATCTCCTGCTGAAACTTCTTCTGGAAATAAGTGTCGGGAGAGGAGCCGTCATGCAGCAGTTTAATTACGACGGGTTTCGAGAGTAGTTGTTTGTCGCGCGCCAGGAACACCACGCCGAAGCCGCCGCGTCCCAACTCACGCTCGATGAGGTAGCGATTCTTCCAGATGCTTCCGGAAGGGTCGGACGCGGGTGTACCCGGAATCGGTTGGGTTCGTTCAAACTCTGCGGCCATGATGTTCTGTAGCCTTCCGCTTACTGGGTTGATGCAATTCGATCGCCAACCTTTGGAGTTCCCGCGCCGCTGAATTTGCCGACCGAGGAGGTCGCGTCTACTTCCGTGATGGTCACTTCGCCGACGGCCTCCTCGATTCTGCGAATGACTTTCCCGGTTGCGGGATCTTTGATCTCGCGACCGGAACGTTTCACATCCAACTTCATCCCAATTTGCACGCCCACTTTGGTTCCAATGTTCAGAACCAGGACTCCGCCTGTCGCATCGGCCACGAGTCCTTCGACCGAAACTTTCTTTCCGACAACCTTGTCGGCGTTGGCATTGAGGTCAACGGTAAGTGTGGTGACGGCCTTGTTCACGGCTTCGCCGATGATGGTGTCGCGGAAATTCGAGCTTTTCATGTCGATGCTTCCGACCCCTGAGCTGCTGTTGCCCACAATGCCTGTGCCTGAGCGCGTCGATTCACCTTTGCCGCTGGCGACGGCGTAAATCTCAGCCGACTCCGTGCCTACCAGCCGCGCGCTGATACTTACCACCGCCTTGCTCTCCTTTCTGGACACACCGCCGATGCCGAAGCGTCCGCCGACTCGACTGAGCGCGCCGCCGCCGACGTTGGTGGTCTTATCGTCTGCGCCAAACTGAGTGATGCTGCCGATGATGATTCCATCTACGCCGAGAATCTTCCCAATCTTCGCGGCGGTATTCGCGTCGGCGCGATCACTGTTAGAGAAATCTTGTTCAGAGAGAATCTTGTCGAGGGCTTTGCGATCCACGACGGAGTAGGTCCCGGTCTTGACCAACTCCTCGACCATCAGGTCCGCAATGCCTTTGCCAATATCGACACTGGATCCCATCACGGACGAAACGGAGCCTTGAACGGTAGCGTACTCGAAATCAAAAACCGCGACACGTTTCTTCTGCGCTTGCCCCGGAACAGCGAACAACGCCAATAGAATTATGGTTGCTGCCACGCCGATTCTTTTACGCATCTCGACCTCCACTGCCATGCCGACCTCGACTGTGATCCCGGCTGGAACGCCGACCCTCTTGGCCCGGCACATACAGCCTATCCCATCGAATTATACAACAGGCATGGGTGTATCGGGAGGGTCTCTTTATAGGTTGCCAGGGTCGTGCGTCTGGGCTTCCAGACACCCCGCGAATTCCTCCTTGATTGGTCCGCCTGGAGTGATATACTGGCCGCCAGTCCGCACTGGCCCGTGCCGCCGGACTAGCTGACGGTAATACGGAGACGCAATCACCCGAAGGAGCCCCACCTATGGATAGAAAGACTGCAAAGGAATTTCCGCAGGAGCTACTGGACTTATTTCACCTATACCAACACGGCGAAATCAACCGCCGTGAGTTTCTCGATGGCGCCAAGAAGTTTGCCGTCGGTGGCATCACCGTGACCGCGTTGTGGGAAAGCCTGAAGCCCAACTACGCCTGGGCCGAGCAGGTGCCGGAGAGCGATGCGCGCATTAAGGTAGAAAACCTTGTTGTGCCCTCACCGCAGGGCAACGGCAGCATCAACGCCTATCTGGTTCGCCCCGCAAGCGCCACCGGCAAGCTGCCTGGCGTGATGGTGATTCATGAGAACCGTGGCCTGAACCCCTACGTAAAGGATGTCGCCCGCCGCCTCGCCACCGAGGGCTACATGGCGCTCGCGCCGGACGGAACTTCGTCCGTCGGCGGCTGGCCCGGCAATGATGAGGAGGGAGCCACGGTATTCCAGAAAGTGGATCGCGAGAAAATGACCAATGACTTCGAAGCTGCTATTCGCTGGCTGAAGGCGCGCGCGGACTGCACAGGCAAAGTGGGCGCCGTCGGTTTCTGCTTTGGCGGAGGCATCGTCAACATGATGGCCGTGCGGCTCGGCGCGGACATGGCTGCGGGAGTCCCGTTCTATGGCGGCCAACCCTCCGCTGCGGACGCCGCCAAGATCAAGGCTCCGCTAGTGCTCAATTACGGTGATGCCACTCTGGATAAGCGGATCGCGGATGGCTGGCCCGCCTATGAAACCGCACTGAAGGCCGCGAACGTAACCTACTCGGCATACTTCTATGACAAGGCCAATCACGGCTTCCACAATGACACCACTCCGCGCTACGATGCGGCCGCCGCGAAGCTGGCCTGGGAACGCACGCTCGCGCACTTCAGCAAGTATCTGAAAGGCTGACGCGGGTTTAATCAGAAACTCTCTGCGATGCCCTATTAATGCGGTCCTCGGCGCATGTCGAAGTTGGCATGGGCCGGGGGCCGCATCGCTGTTTCAGGTTAGGCAACACCCGCCGCGCGACATTCTGTCCGCGACGTTCTGCGCCGGGACTATAATACGAATCAGGCAGCCACCATGCGGCGACGGCACGCCAGCCGCACATCCTCCCCCCAGAGGCGCCGGGAGGAGTCTTTATGAATCTGCAATACATTCACGAGTTGTATGCTTATGATTGCTGGGCCAACGCCCGCTTGCTGGATGCAGTGGGCAAGCTGCAGCAAGGGGAGTTCCTGCGGGAAATGGGCAGCAGTTTCCCGTCGGTGCGCGATACCTTGGTTCACCTTGTTTCAGCTGAGTGGGTCTGGCTGCAACGGTGGAAGGGCACCTCACTCCAGCGTCACTTCGATACTGCTACATTCCCTACTCCTGATTCGATAAGATGCTGGCTCACAAAGGTGGAGAGTGAGCAGAGTAAGTTTATTAACTCACTCACTCAGGATGAGTTACTATCACCTCACTCTTATAGTAACTTCGAGGGCAAGTCATTTGCCGAGCCACTCTGGCAGCAATTGACTCATCGAGTGAATCACTCGACTTATCACCGAGGACAAGTGACTACCATGCTCCGGCAATTGGGGGCCACCGCGGTGGCGCTGGATATGATCGCGTATTTCCGTCAGAATCCGCTGCTCCCGGCTGCCTAAAACAGCGTTGACAGATTGGCGGAAGATGCGGTTCTGACCAAAGTGCACACTTTTGCAGAATTGCCCAAATCCTTCATTCCGCGTTCGCTTTAGATTTGCTCTATGGGCGTGCCCGGTCCAGGCTGCCCCAAGCGGATCGTTCCATCATGACCCCGCCAAATGACCGCGGTGTCTGCGGTATAATCAAAATTTCCAAAGGAATATCGGCAACCATTTTGCCGCGGCGGCATCCGCGCCCGGCCTGGGTCCAAATTTTAAGGAGAATTCTCTTGACTGTACGCACGCGCGTTGCGCCCTCGCCCACTGGTGATCCTCACGTCGGCACCGCCTACATGGCGCTGTTCAATTATTGTTTCGCCAAGAAGATGGGCGGGCAATTTCTGCTGCGCATTGAGGACACCGATCAGGCGCGCTCCACCGACCGCTCGCTGCAGGCCATTCTCGATTCACTGCGCTGGCTGGGCCTGAATTGGGACGAGGGTCCCGATGTCGGCGGCCCGCATGCGCCCTATCGCCAGAGCGAGCGCGGCGCGATCTACGCGAAGCATGCCGCAGAGTTGCTGGAGTCGGGCCACGCCTTCCGCTGCTACTGCACGCAGGAGCGGCTGGCCGAGTTGCGCCAGAGCCAGCAGCGCGCCCGCGTTACGCCCGGCTACGACGGCCACTGCCTGCGGCTCTCTCCGAGCGAGCGTGAGCAGTTGATGAGCGCGAACACGCCGTACGTCATCCGCATGAAGATTCCCGAGCAGGGCACTTGCGTGGTCAATGACATGCTGCGCGGCAAAGTCGAGTTCGACTATAAGACCGTGGACATGCAGATTCTGGTCAAGGCCGACGGCATGCCGACGTATCATCTGGCCAACGTTGTGGACGATCACCTGATGGAGATCACCCACGTCATTCGCGGCGAGGAGTGGATCAGCTCGGCGCCCAAGCACCTGCTGCTCTACGAATATTTCGGATGGCAGCCGCCCGTGCTGTGCCACTTGCCGCTGCTGCGCAATCCCGACAAGAGCAAGTTGAGCAAGCGCAAGAATCCCACCAGCATCCTTTATTATCAGCGCATGGGCTTTCTGCCCGAGGCGCTGCTCAACTATCTCGGCCTGATGGCGTGGTCGATGCCCGCTGTCGCCGATGCAGCGTCCGGTGTGTCTGTCGACGAAAAGTTTTCGCTCGCCGAGATGGCCGCGAGCTTCGACCTGACGCGCGTCTCGCTCGGCGGCCCGGTCTTCGACATCAAGAAACTCACCTGGCTGAACGGCCGTTGGATGCGCGAGAGTTTCGACGACGCAGGCTTCGCCGCACTCGTCCAGCAGTGGGCGCTGAACAAGGACTACCTGATGAAGATCGTCCCGCTGGTGAAAGAGCGCATCTCCACGCTGGGCGAACTGGGCCCGCTGACGGCGTTCCTGTTCTCCGGCGAGATTGCCGTGAAGGCCGAGGACTTCGTGGATAAAAAAGTTTTGCCAGCCGCCATGCGCGCGGCGTTCACCCAAGTGATGGAAGGTTTCGAGCTGCTCGACGATTGGTCGAAGGAAGCCATCGGCGCACTATTCAAACAAACGGCTGACGCCGCGGGCATCAAGCTGCGCGACTTCCTGCGCCCATTCTACGTGGCCATCGCGGGCAGCGCGCAGTCCACGCCGCTGTTCGACTCTATGGAAATCCTGGGCAAAGATTTGTGCCGCGCCCGCCTGCGCAAAGCACTGGAAGTGATGCCCGCCGCGTTGCCTCTGTCCGCCGACAAGGCCGCTGAATAGCGGTTCGGATCGATTGAGGCGGTCTTGCGATGGCAGCAGGCATCGAATCGACTGTTTGGGAAATTGAAGATATGGTGAAGCTGCTACGAGAGCCGAAACTGGGAACGCGTGGGCCTTATCAAAAGAGAGTTTCGGTCTGAATCTTATGAAGGAAATCGTTATCGCTCCGTTATGGGATAAGAAGAACTTCAAGGATCGGCATTGGAGTGCAATGAATCCCAAGAAGTTCCATCGGTGCAACAGGCTCATTGTCATCCTTCCGGAAGTTTACTGGAAAATGAGACGCAGGGAAGATTTGATTCTCTTGTCCGATCAATGCGCACTCGTTGAACCAGATTTTTCAAATTGAGCCAGTACCGGCGGTTTCCTTTGGTTGACGGCTCGATATGATAATATTAAGCACAATGCTTGCAGGAGGTGCTCATGCCAGACGCAAGAACTGCTTCGTTGAAGAATTATCTTCCGTTGATTCTCATTTCGCTCATGCTGGTTGGGATCATCGTGCGTAGTGGTGTCGCGCAGCGGTCGGCGGCCTCGCCAGCGTCCTCCGATACCCCGCGCTACTCCGGGTCGGGTGAATTGATGAAGCCGGAGAATTATCGCGAATGGGTTTGGCTCAGTTCGGGCATTGGCATGAATTACGGTCCCGTGGCGGCGACCATGCAAAATGCCACGCCGCCATTTGACAACGTATTCGTCAATCCCGAAGCGTATCGGGCATTCCTCCGGACAGGAACCTGGCCGGATCAAACGATGCTGGTCCTTGAGATCCGCGGCTCGGAGACCAAAGGGTCGATTAACAAGGGCGGTCATTTCCAGGGAAACTTGTTCGGCATAGAAGTTGAAGTAAAAGATGAAAAGAAATTTCCCGGCAAGTGGGCATTCTTCACTTTTGGAAGAGCAGCAAAAACGGGACAGCTTCGTCCCGCCAGCGAATCCTGCTATTCCTGCCACGCGCAGAACGCCGCGGTGGACAACACCTTCGTGCAGTTCTATCCCACGCTCATCGATATCGCCAAACAAAAGGGTACGTTCAAGAACACGGAATAATGCGGGCAAGCGTGTTACAATACCGGGTGTATGGGCAGGGATCACGACAAATCGGTGGAGCGGCTCGCGGACATTGCGCAGTCGCATTTGTCACGGCTTACGCCGGAAGAGCGAAAGGCGCGCATGGCCGCGTTTGGAAAAGTAGTGGCCAAGGCTAGCCGCGCTCAGAGCGCCACACCTGCATCGCGGCGCGAAAGTCGTCCGACGCCTCTTTCAGCCCGAGGGCGATAAGCGCGTCGACGAACTGCTCCTTCGTTCCATCCCGAAGCAATCTTGCAAAGCCATCCTTTAGCTGCTTTCGTTCCCGCCTCGCCTGAAGGTCAAGGACGCCCTTGCGTCCGCGATGCTGGTCCTCCAGCATCGCATTCTTGATGTCGTCATCCATAATTCGATTCATTCCCGAGACTTGTTCTGACGCTATTCCCTAGTCTGGTGATCAAAGTGCAGAGTATATTACGCGGAATCTCCCGCCGATTCCATTTCTGCA
>SHUM01000083.1 GCA_009691245.1 Acidobacteriota bacterium
GGCGGCGAATGAATGATGCGCCCTCGCGGAGGTCGCGGCCAGCACGCCCGCGACGGCCAGAGCGCCGAATTTTGTGGACATGACGAGCCTCTGAACACCGACCACACTAACATAGTCGTGCATTTCCATTCCACGCGCCCGGCGCCCCGTCGCGCCCCGTCCCCTCAGGATCTCCTCCGGATCCCGCCCTCGGGTCAGGCACCGCGGGCTGCGGGGTGACCGTCCGCGTGGTACCCTCAACGAAGGCCGTCTTGCGAGCTTGAACCTGCGGCGGCCAACAGATTCGAAAGGAAGAATCGATCAATACATCGAGGGATACATATGCGAAGAAACATTACTGCTCTTTCCAGCCTGCTCCTGTTGGGATCGTCGCTGGCGATCGCGCAACAGCCGCCGGCCAATCAACAAAAGGCCCCGCCGCCACCCATGAGTTTCTTCATCACCAGCGTGGGCAAGGGCGATGGCGCGAACCTCGGCGGCTTGGCCGGCGCGGATCAGCACTGCCAGAATCTGGCCGCGGCCGCGGGCGCGGGCAACCGCACGTGGCGCGCGTACCTTAGCACGCAAGGCCCCGGCGCCGTGAATGCGCGCGACCGCATCGGCACGGGACCGTGGTTCAACGCCCGCGGCCCGGCCGTCGCGCAGAACGTCGGCCATCTGCACGGCGATACGCTGGAACAAGCGCGCTTGGGCAACACCCTGACGCGCGTGACGGCTATCGACGAAAAAGGCAATCCCGTGAACGGAGTGGGCGCCACGCCGAATATGCACGACATGCTGACCGGTTCGCAGCCCGACGGGCGCGCCTTTACCGACGCCATGGATCACACTTGCAACAACTGGACCAGCAACGGCGCGGGCACTGCCCAGTTGGGGCACCATGACCGCACCGGCGGATCCAACATGTCCTGGAATGCCGTGCATCCCAGCCGCAGTTGCAGCCAGCCGGACCTGGTCGCTACTGGCGGCGCGGGGCTGTTTTATTGTTTCGCGATCGACGCGCCGCGGTAGTAACGAACCTGAGCGCAGTTATCGAAGGGGCCACCCGAACAGGGCGGCCCTTTTCTTATTAGCGCCGCAATGAGCGGGGATGCCGGCCGGCGCTATCGTTTTCCGAAGGTCACCAGATACTGCGAATCCGTGATGCGGTCGATCTTCGAAAGCATACGGAAGCCGTTGCTTTCCACTTCACGGATGAGTTCGGCTTGATCGAAGCGCAGGTGATCGGGCCGGTCGGCCTTGTGGAACTCGACGATGGCCAGATGCCCGTCCTTCTTCAACCCACGCGCCAGTGCGGCCAGCACTTTGGCGGGCTGCTCCATGTGATGGTAGGCGTCCAGAACCAGCGCCACGTCCACCGCGCCCGGCGGGAGGTTAGGATCGTCCGCCGCGCCCAGCACGGCGGTCACGTTGGTGAGCTTCGCGGCAGCGATTCTGGCCTTTGCGCCGTCCAGAAAATCGGTTTGAATGTCCTCGGCGATGACCTTGCCGGAAGGACCCACGGCCGTGCTGAGGAAGGGCAGCATGTAGCCGACGCCCGTGCCGATATCGGCGGCGGTCATGCCGGGCTTCAGTTGCAGAGCCGCAACGATGGCTTCAGGCTTCTGCGTTCGATCACGCTCCGGATTCGCCAGCCGCTTGGCCACTGTAGCCCGGCCTTCCTTGGTGCGATAGTCTTTGTTGACGTCCGGGGCGGCGTTGCCGCCGGCTTGGGCCAACGCGGATGCCGCGAGAATCAGAATTGCGCAGAGAAATCGCATGATGGAGTCACGTCTTTCAGTCGGTGAGTTCATCATAAAGATTGTAACCCTCCGGGATTGTAACCCGCCGGGATTGCAGCACACCGGCCACGGAGCGTGCGCACCGGCGCCTGGCAGGGCTTTAGTTTTCAGGCTTCCGGATCGCTATTCAGACTCGGAACCGCCACTTGCCGCCGGCAGCTTGAGATATTGCTTCTTGCCGTAGTTGACCTCTTCGGCTTCAAACGTTTCCACGCCAAGGCGCGCGATCTCAAAACGGTTATTATCGGCTCGAATCACGAACTTGCTCTCACGCAGAAACCATAGAGCGAACTCCAGGTGCTCCAAGGGGCAGCCGAGCATTTCGCAAAAATCGCGCACTTTCATAAACGGGGAATGCGGCTCGGCCAAGCGCTTGGCGTAGAGGAGCCGCAGAATGCCTTTGCGCTTACGGAGTTCGGCCTGCACGCCCTGCGTGCTCTGGAGTGAATCGAAAATCTTGTAGCGGGTCTTGTCCGACTGCGCCAGTTTCACGTCGTGCGCGGCGCGTTTTTCAGGCTCGCATAAGATGGCGTTCGCCTCCACCACCTGGCGGAATTTGTCGTCGTTGCCGGTCTCCTTATTATCGGGGTGGTAGCGCTGGGCCAATACATGAAATACGCGCCGGATTGTATCGGTGTCCGCAGCGCGGCTGACTTGCAGGATCTCATAATAATCGACGTCTTCGTCGTCGGACGAAGCCGCGGAAGCTGCTTGCTCCTGCTCCGCGTCAGGCTCCAGTTCGGCGTGATACTTCCCAATACCGGCTAGCCGGCAGGAGCGGACCCGGTACTTGCCACGCAGGGGCAGGATACCGTCGGGCGTTTCCACTTCACCCGCGACGCCTACCTGCACGCCCGATCTTACAGCGGTGGTGAGCAGAATTTTGAGGACTCCGTCCACCTGGGAAATGAGGCTGCCGCGCAGCCGCGACGACGGGCCGGCGCCGGCATCCAGGATCACTGTGATCTGGGAGATGGGATGTGGAATCTGGATGGGCTGAGCTTCAGCAGGCGCTATTGACACGATTTCTCCATTAAGGCTTAAGATCGGCCGATTCAGTGAAAATCGTAGCCAGCAGGACGCATTTAATACCGCGTAAGGTATTCAGTTTAGAGCCACACCACCGGTTAGCGGCCGCCGCCTAATGCGAAGAACATATCCCGATCAACTTGGACCTTTTCATCGGCGAGCCATCCGGATTCGATTCTCGCCCCGGCGGAGATCAACAGCGCCACCACCTGGTGATGCTGTGCGCGACTGCCGGGTGGCGCGTGATAACTGCCGTGGAGCGCCCATCCTACCGGTGATGAGTTGTGCGTTGTGTCCTTGCGATTGACATCAGCGCCTTTCTCAATGAGGCGCGCCACCAGCCGCGTGAGTCCAAGACAAGCGGCCCAGTGCAGCGGGGTCGCTCCGAAAAGGCCTTCCCCATCGGGGTGGGCCCCTGCTTCCAGAAGCCGCAGACCGACGGACTCCGCGCCGAGACTGGCCGCTCCGATGAGTGGCGTCTCGCCATTCGAGGCTTGGGGGTTGACGTCCGCTCCCGCTTCGAGTAGCGCTTCGATGAGCGGCATCTCTGTGCCCGGCTCGAGCGTACCCGCCAACAGCATGTCCGATACGTAATGCAGCGGATGTGCGTGGATTCCCGCCTGCGCGCCCCACTCGATGAGATGGTTGGCCCGCGCCGGGTCCGCGGCAAGCAACTCACGTAAGCCGGTCGCGTCACCGCGCTGGATGGCTGGCTTGATGTCCATGCAGTCCCTTGCCGTGATCCGGCGTCTCTAATGTCCGGAGGAGTGCAGGGCGGACGACGGGGGCACTAGCCCCTGCATGCGCAGGTAGGTGGTGATGGTGCCGTAATCCTCGGCGTCATGAACGTTGTTGTACATGAAGGCGTGGGTCCGCATGCCTTCGACGAGGCCGCTCGACGAGCCTCCCACCTTGGGCGCGATTTCCAGCAACCACGCCTCCGAGGCGGCGGCGAGGACGCGGTCGCAGTATGCCACCGAGTCCTTTAGGGCTTTCACGATGCCAGCTTTGGCGATGCCCGCGCGAAGGTCCGGCGCCGCCTGGCGTGCAACACCCGAAGGTACGCCGGCTTGATTGCAAAAGGAATAGTGCGATACAGCCGCATGGATCAGCTGCTCGCCGAAGTTGCGGACATCGGGCGTCGGGCGAAAGGCATAACCGGGCTCCGGCATCATCTCAGCCGCCATCGTCAGGTAATTGGCGTTCACGTCAAAGGATCGCTGGACGACGGCGCCGAGAGGGCGATTTTTGAATGTCTCCAGACGCGCTTGTTCCCGCGCCGCCGATTGATCGTAGCGGGCGGCGAGCGCCTCGCTCATCTTTATCTGCTCCGGCGTCAAACTCGGGACCAGGCCGGATTGCGGGGCGCCGAGCTGTTGCCAGGCATCTATCAGAACCGGCTTAACGATCGCGGTGAACAATTCATAGGCCGGTGGATGGAAATGGAGACCATCGGGGCGATACAGGTCCATCCGCGGCTCACCGTGCGCATCGAAGATGACGGGATTCAAATCCAGGTAACGCAAATGGGGCGTGGTGGACGCCAGCGCCAGCATTTCCGCATTGACGGCATCCACCACGCTCCACCGCGCGCGCTTGTCGGGCGACTTGTTGATGGCGACGAAGTATACCCGCGTGCCGGGCAGGGCGGCATGCGCGCGCTGGACGAAGGCTTTGATGCGCGCGGCGATGGCCGGGGCCGACTCCCCCGCGTTCACGTCGTTACTGCCCGTGTAGTAGACGATGATCCGCGGACGATACGGCAGGACGATCTGATCCATGTAGTGGAGCACTTCCCACGTTCGAGCCCCCCCGAACGCGCGGTTGAATACAGGAAGCGGCGCCATCTGATCCTTCAGGTTGGCCCACTGCCGGAAGATGCTGCTGCCGATGAAGAGAATCCCCTGCTGAGGCGGCGGAGAGGTTCGGTCGCTTTCAAGGAACGCCTTGATCTGGTCGGCAAAGCCCACTGGGCGCGCGGTCTGACTCTCCTGCGCCGCAGCGGGGCAGACCATGAGAAGGGCGAGCATGGCGACGGTTGTCGCGATGGTCCCGATTCTCCGCTTCTGTATCATGCTCTTGTGCTCCTTCCTGATGTGCTCACGAGTTGCTGCGAAGCCGGCTATTAGTCTAGCATCCAGACAGTCCGGCCATTCCTACGGTGTGCTCCGCATTGAGGTCAGTGGCGTCTTACGCGCCTGGCAATCTCCCCGATTACGTAAATGGCGGGAACGATAAAGATCCATTCGATGGGATAGCGATAGCGGCGGTCCACTTGGATCACGTAGTAGATCAATGGGTAGGAGAGCAAGAAGATATTGACCAGCCGTAACGCCGGTCCGGCGGGCATCCGCCAGATTCCCACCAGCCCAATCAGCGTGATGAGCGTGGTTGCCAGCGTCGATTTCCACCTGTGGCTGGGATACAGCCAGAACTTCCAGAAGCGCTCGAACGTAAGATTCGCGAATTGGTTGGGGTGCTCTGCCACCCAACCCAGTCCGGCCCTGAGCTCTTCACGGTTGTACGTTACTTCCCCTTTGGATTGCACCGCAAGGGCGGCGGCGACGTTCTGACTCGGATGGAAGCGCGTGATGAATCCGTTCGATACATTGTCTTCCATTAACGCGGATGACTCAGGCCGGTTCGATAGATGAAACTCGAGGCCGAAATTTGAGCGCAAGGCAACCACACCATGCAGCTGATTCCAGTTCCGCGCCATCCAGGGGACTTGCAGGATTCCAAACACGAGTACCGTGACGAGCACGGATTGGATGCGCCGGAAGGCCACGATTTCGTACAAGAGAATCGCCGCGAAGACCACCCCTGATATGGGTGATATGTAGGTCGCGACGCTCCAGTAGAATCCCGTGAGCAATGACCACCGCATCCTAGGCCGGAGATCGCGCCAACTTCGTAGCGTATGCAGAAACAGAAGCAGAAGCGCGAGCGCCAGATAAGGCTGCTCCCACGATGCTTCGCCGGTTTCCGCGAAACTCTTGTAAGGGGCTAGAGCGGAAATCAATCCAGCCGCGGTGCCGGCCCAAGGTGGAAGCCGCAGCGCGTCTCCAATCCGGGGAAGCAAAGCGTACTGCAACGAGCTCACGATCCCGCTTACCGCCCGTTTGGCTTGTTCGCCCTGGAGGCCCACGCCGAAGACCATGTAGATCAGACTGAGAAAGGCCGTATATCCAGGAGCCACGTGCGCGGTGGAACCGGTGGAGATCGCGTAGGGATCGGCGAATGTTCCATGCAACGCTAGCGACTTCGCCACCTTCTCCAATTCGTCATAACCGCTACCCGGTGGCGGAATGGTAGTGAAGACCTGTGTGATGCGGACGATAGCCGCCACGGCAAAGATCGTCCAAAACGAATGTTTTTGGATCGCAGCAAGAAACGCAGCGGCAGGCATTAGAGGGCTCTCGAGTTCCCCGCGAGGCGTGAGAGGGCGCGATCTTCCTCGTGTTCACGGGAGCTGTTGCAAACCACAGACTTCCATTATGCTGCAACTGAGCCGTGGTGGCAGGGTCGGAACGCGGCTCTTAGCGCCGGGAAGATCTGGATGGTACGATGGACCGAAAGGCGATGAACGACATGGGCGCGCTGCCGCTCCTACGGTCTCTGGCGCATCGCCTGGCAACTCATTGCAGGGCCCTTAGCACAGCGGTTAGTGCAGCGGACTCATAATCCGTTGGTCGATGGTTCGAATCCATCAGGGCCCACCAAATCTTTCAATCATTTGCGTGTCAGTTCGGCTTTGCGTCAGGGGCATTGACAGCCAGATTGACAGCCACCGATGGCCTCTTTTTTTCGCTACCCTATTCGTCCCTCAAGCCCCACTCCAACCTGCCGGTAACGCCAACGCCCAGATCCGCCGCAGAATCGCCGCGAACACCCGGCGCGTCAGATGGCCCTCCGCCAACAGAAGCCAGTAGTGCCGGGCGTGCTCCACCAACCTCCCGCCCGTCTTCACCAGCCGTTGCTGCAAGCTGGTCAGTGACCAGCGGTCGATTTTCTTCGGCAACAGCAGCCGCCGCCATGGGTTCCCCAGGTTGTAGGCCAACAAGCTCGACTGCAAGCGCACTTCGTTGGCCCGGAAGTCCATCCTCTACCTGCAAACGCCCTTCGACGAACAAGGCGGCGATTTCTCGCCGGACGGCCGCTGGATGGCGTACCAATCTAACGAATCCGGCCAATTCCAGATCTACGTTCAAGCGATTCCGGCGAGTGGCGCAAAGGTGCCAGATCTCGACCAACCGCGGAATCCAGGTGAGTTGGCCAGAGATGGCAAGCAATTGTACATTGATGGCCGTGCCGGTCGCGTTCGGTACAAGCGTCCAGATCGGTACGCCGCGCGAGTCGTTCGCGGTTGCCGGCATGGCCGGGGCCGGCACCCGCTTCGGCTTCGGCGCGCCGAACGCCGCCACACGCGATGGCCAGCGTTTCCTGCTCAACTTAACCGTCTTGGAAATATTCCAACTATTTGGGACTCCTGATGTTTCCTCGCAGCTAAGAAAACTGGTGCCTTATTGCACGTTCTGGTCGTAACGTGCTGTATCCACGCGATAACCTTTTCTGGAATCTCGATTGCACACGCAAGACCTTTTGAAGGTACGCTGACCGCTGAGGCGCGTTCCGGGTAGAGCCGGAGTTTCCAAAGCGACGTAAGGGAATCTCTCGATGAAGGTCTTGGTCACGGGCGGGTGCGGATTCCTGGGTCCGCACATTTGCGAATCTTTCCTGGCCGAAGGCGCCGACGTCATCGCTTACGACAACATGACCAAGTATGAACTGCTTCGTACCGGGTTCGGAAGCGACGCCGTGCGAGATCACAACGCGAACGCTCTCCGCGCGATGGGCGTCCAAGTGGTGGTGGGCGACGTACGCGATCAGGCGCAATTGCTCGACTACAGTTCGGGATGCAACTTCAGCGCGCACACTGCCGCGCAACCGGCAATGACGATCAGCTGGGAGAATCCTGAACTCGATTTCACCACCAACGCTGGCGGAACGGTCAACGTTTTGATGGCCGCGCGCGGGCACAACGTGCCGGTGGCTTCCTGCTCCTCCGTTCATGTATACGGCCCGTGGATTAATGACACGTTGGAGGAAATGGAAACCCGTTTCGTCCGGAACCCCGTGGCCATTAAGGAAACCGATCCGATCATGAACAGCGGGAAGTCGGGAAGGCTCTCACCGGTGCACGCCTCTAAGTCGTGCGGGGAATTCTATACCACCGCGTTTGCCGATATGTACGGCGTCAAGGCGGCCGCTTTCCGATTTACGGGAATATATGGCTCCAGGCAGTTAGGCGGCGAGGATCACGGATGGGTGGCGAATTTTGCGCTCCGTAATTTCCTGGGCTGGCCCTTGACGGTTTACGGCACCGGGAAACAACTGCGGGACATCCTGTATGCCAGTGACGCGGCGGCAGCTTTCGTGGCTTACCAGAAAAATCCGGTGCCCGGTACGTACAATATCGGGGGCGGACCGCCTCACATGACTTCCCTCCTGGAATGTATCCAGCTAATCGACCGACTCGGCGGGCGCGCATCCGAAGTGCGCTTCGGACCCGTGAGGGAAGGCGATCTCGCCTACTTCGTCTGCGATATCGAGCGTGCGCGGAACGCGTTTGGTTGGCAACCGCGCGTGAAACCGGAAGAAGGAGTAGGGATGTTAATGCAGTGGATCGAAGACTGTGGCGCCCTGTTCCGAGAGTCCGCACCAGCGGCGGCTGCGCGCTAAGGGAGTATCTCATGAAGGCATTGGTATTGGCGGGCGGCCGCGGGAATCGCTTGGATGACAGAACCGCAGAAGCCAACAAGTGCATGTTGCGGTTGTTTGACAGACCCTTGGTGCAATACAGCCTGGAGAATGCCATCCAGATCGGAGCCGACCAAATTGTCATCGTCGTCGGCTATCGCGCCGAAGACATCATCAACTACTTTGGAACTGTTTTCGACGGCGTTCCGGTGCGTTACGTGATCCAGAACGAGCGGAAAGGCTTGGTTCATGCCATCGCCTGCGCGCAAAAACAGATCGGCGGCTCCGACTTCGTCTTGTTTCTGGCGGACGAAGTGCTATCGCATCCCCACCACCAGGACATGGCGCGCCGATTCTATGCGGAAGATTTGTTCGCTGTGTGCGGTGTTGTCCGCACGCAGGATCGTTCACAGATCCGCAAGACGTACACCCTGCTCGGAGACCATGCCACTCAGCAGATCTACCGGCTTGTGGAGAAGCCAAACACGCCGATCAATGACATCATGGGTACCGGCAACTGCATCCTGCGCGCTGGCATTTTCGACTACATCGAGCGCACTCCCATCAACGCGACACGAGGCGAGAAGGAGCTGCCCGACCTGATCCAATGCGCCATTGATGAGGGGAAAGTAGTCAAGTATTACAACATCGGTGACGGATACGTGAACATCAATACGAAAGACGACATCGAAATCGCCCAACACATTTACGAAACGGCGGTTGTCAGCGTCTAAATGCCGCCCGTCTTGGTAGTCATTCCCGCTTATAACGAAGCCGGCACCATCGAGGAGGTGGTGCGGCGGACGCATCCCCATGCGGATGTTTGCGTGGTGGACGACTGCTCAACGGACCGGACGGCTGAGATCCTCGCAGTCCTCGAAGGCATTCACGTGATCCGGCACCATAAAAATACCCATATCGCCGGCGCAGTGCTGGACGGCATGCGTTACGCGCTTGCCTCCGGATATGAATACATGGTGGCCATGGACGCGGGCCTTTCGCATAACCCGGATGAACTCCCGCGTTTCATCGAAGCGGAACATGCCGACCTGGTGATTGGAACGCGGAACCGTGAGGGAGAAAAAGACAAACCCGTGTACCGTAGGTTCCTCAGCATGGCCGGAAGCATGCTGATGAACCTGATTTTGTGGGTCCCTCGACGGGACGGACCCCGCTGGATTCACGATTGTACTTCGGGATACCGGCGATATTCGCGCCGGGCCATGCATTTGCTCACTACCACGCCCATGCAATGCCGCTCTTTCGATTTTCTGCTGGAGACATTGGTGATCGCGGTGCGCTCCGGATGCTCGGTGCGCGAAGTGCCGATCTCCTACCGCTTCACCAATTCGTGTCTGAACCACCGTATTGTCATGGAAGCTTTGAAAACCTGGTGGCGGCTGTCCCGACGTCCAGGGAAGGCGAAGCGCACGGAATCTCCGTGGGCGAAAGCTGGTGAGCAAGTGGCTGTTGACAAGAAAGAATACTTACCATGACCGCCGCGCACCCCACCGCAGCCAGCGGTCTGCCAGCGGGGACCGGCGAAACGCACCGCGCCGGCAGCAATTCTCTGGCGCGCCAGGTGAATGCCCTCGCTTGGGTCACGTTGGCCGCGATTGGTGGTATCACCGCAGTTTCGCCGTTCCTGGCGGCTCGAACTTTCTTGCTCCGAGTGCCGGATAGTCAAAAGAACTGCGGCTGGTGCGGACGCCTGGAGGTGGAAGCCTTCACGCCGGGCTTAATGGCATCCGCCTACTTGTTGTCGCTTCTATTGTGCACCGGAACGTTTCTGGTACTACTCATGTTGTTGCGGCGTAATCAAAGTGTATTGACGCCCGGCATTGTACGTTCCATTTACGGATGGGCGTTCGCCTTCGGGTTAGCCGCGCTCTTGGCCATGCCCATCCTTGTCAACGATTTGTGGTTTTCGATTGCCTGGGGGAGACTTGGCGCGAGTGGCGTAAATCCCTATCACTCGGATCTGACCGCTCAAGCACTCCGCGAGTTGCCGTTCGGAAGGAGTACCATCAGCCGGAGTCCCTACGGTCCAACCTGGACGGCCATTTCATCGGCGCTGGCGTGGCTTGCGCATGGGAAGGTGTGGGCTGAATTCCTGCTGTTCAAGCTCCTTTTGGGAATGGCTTGGTTTGGGTCATTAGCACAGTTGCGAGCCCTGCTCGCAACTGAAGGTTTATGGCTCCAGGCGGTTGGTGCTGCTGTTCTCGGTTGGCTCCCACTGAGCGTTCTGCAAGCGGTCTCAGAAGGTCACAATGACATCGTCATGGTTTTTCTCATGCTGAGCGCACTGAGGGCTGTACAGCGTAATGGAGATTGCCCGGAACGTCGTTGAAAGTTAGCGACCCTCGACCTTCATACATTACGCGACCTTTACCTGTTTGGCAATCGGTTTCTTAGAAACGATATTTGCCATCGACGACAACAGCATAGGAATCTGGCGATGGCCAATGACTTT
>SHUM01000084.1 GCA_009691245.1 Acidobacteriota bacterium
GAATGGTTGATTTTTTCCCAGCCGGGCCGTTTAAGCGGGGCCTGAGAATTCGAGACAATTTCTCAGCCCCGCTCACACAATAACGACGATGCCCATGTTCAATGAACAGCGCCAATGATATAGGTATGCGATTTCAAAATAGTGGCTGGCCATCGTGGACACATTTAGAACTTTCACAACTAAAAACGTGCCTTGCTAGAACCCTTAGAGTTGCTGTGAATACAGCATGATATCGACATTCTTAGAGCCGCCATCCAAACTGGCCGGGCAACCCCATCCATACTCGAACTTGGAGAATTCCAGACTAAATGTGGATGGGGCGGCAACACTGCAGCTCGCGCGTCCCAAAGCGATTGGGCCAAGAGAAACTGGTGGGGGCGTTGCGACGAAAGTGATTGCCGTGTGATCTGGATATCCATCACAGACAACTTTCTCCGGCCGATTTTCCATGATAATCGGCCTTCACGCTGGAGTATAATACGGCTAGTCGATGAGCAGTGCACTCCAAGGCCTGCAGATTCAATCGGGTGTCGGCACATGAACCGGAGGTCAACCATGACAAGATACTTGCGAGTTGCTATTGCAGTAATGATCTTATTCGTTCCCAGAGTTCAGGGTCAGCAACGCACAGTTGCGGCATTGCTTGGATATCCCCAAACGATTATTTACAACTCAAAAATTGTGTCGGTCAGCGATGCCTCGTTTACCTCCAATCTGGGGGCAACCTCGCAAGCAATGGCCATCCGAGACCGCAAGATTCTCGCGGTGGGGACCAATGATGAAATCCGGGCATTGGCAGGTCCGCAGACAAAGCAAATCAACCTAGGCGGGAGAACGGTGATTCCCGGAATGATTATGGTGCATAACCATCCGATGGATTGGGCGCCGGTGATTCCCATGATCACGAATAAAGTTGTCCCTCCAGACATCATGGTGAACCGAGCGATTTACGGTCCTCCGCTCGAACAATACAAGAAATTGCCCGCGGTCCTCGAAGAAGCGGTTCGCGCGGCCAAACCGGGAGCATTCATCCAGATCATGTTCATCTGGGACATGACACAATTGTCGGAGGATCCCAACGTTTTCTGGGCCGGCAAATATGTTACCAAGGAACAACTCGACAAATTGGCTCCGAATAATCCGGTGATGGTGCGTTCGCGCGAAGCGATACTTCGCCAGGGACGACAGGAGATGATCAACCAGAAGGCCATTGACATGCTGTTAGCCGCTGCCCCGAATGTTCCTGATCGCGGAGAGTTGAAGGCAGCAGCCGAAGCTGCGCAAGATGACGGCATTCCTCAGGGCAATGTCTATCGGACCATGTTTCCAGAAGTTGTCTTCAAGAGCAGGCCGGACCTTTGGCGCGAAATCATTCGGCTGGACCTTGAGTGGTGGGCGGCGAAGGGCCAGACCACCTTTGGAAGTTTTCTCTATCACTACCCGGAAGTAATCCGGGCGTTTCGTCTGCTCGATCGCGGAGACCAGCTAGCTAATCGAGTGGCCTGGGGCTGGGGAGCCATTCCCGACGAGGCCGTGGAGCGGGATTTCAAAGATCCATTCCTGATTGCCGATCTGGCCACGCGAGAGGGAACCGGCACCGATTACATGTGGTATATCGGAACGGGCATCGGCGGCGATGAAGGGGCGGGCTGCACCAGCTTGCGGTCGCGGGTTCAGCGAGGCCCCGATGAGCGTCGTCCTGCAACACTGCCGCCCGGAGGAGGATGTAAAGGCGGATTTGAAAAAGATGGCGCTGCATGGAATCTGGTGAAATACGGCGGGCGCTACATGAGCGGCCACCAATGGGGCGATGTGGGCATGGACCATATCATGAACATGATCCTTCAGGCCAGCAAGGCTGGGGGACTGACGCCGGAAGAGATTCGCTCCAAACGGCATGTCGCCGATCACATGAATGGGTGGCCCCGTCCGGATCAGATCCCCTATCTAAAAGAGCTGGGATTCCTGACCGGCGGCACCAATATGTACATCCACGGCAGCTCCGGCGTGTGGATGAAGGAATACGGCGAGCAGGCGGTCGAGTGGGTGGTGCCGCGCGGCGCGCTGGTCAAGTCTGAGATCATGAGCGGGATTGAGATCGACAAGCCAATTGAGCTTACCGATCAGAATGCCTTTATCGACCTGCTATGGACGATCCAACGCAAAGGGCAGGACGGCAAGGTCTATGCGCCCAACCAAAAGATTAGCCGCGAAGTGGCGCTGAAAACAGCCACCATCTGGGGCGCCTACTACGTGCTGAAAGAGAATGTCCTGGGCTCTCTTGAACCGGGCAAGCTGGCGGATTTCCTGGTGCTGGATAGGGACTACCTGACAATTCCGGAGGATCAGATCGACAAGATTCGCATTCTGATGACAGTCGTTGGCGATAAGGTTGTGCATTTGACGCCCTCGCTGGCGAAGGAGCTCGGAATGCAGGCGAAAGGCGCAGCTGTTGAACTGGGCGGCGTCGAAGGGAAGTGGTGAAGTAATTACATTCGCACAAACTTTGTTTTGAGGAACCCGAGTGTGTGAGCGCTAACACGTTCTTTATCAGGAGGGTCATGATGTTATTCCGAACCTTGATAGCGATACTTTCGGCCGCGATTTTTTTTAGTCAGGCATTGATTGGTACGGCGCAGGTAACAACAGGCACAATTCTTGGCACGGCTCGCGATGAGTCAGGCGCGGTCTTGCCCAATGCCAGCATTGTCGCTAAAAATGTTGGGACCGGAATCGCACGGACTGTTGCCACGGGCGCCGGCGGGGAGTACCGCATCACGCAGTTGCCTCCAGGGAGTTATGAAGTTCAGGCGCAACTGGAGGGCTTTCAGACCGAAGTGCGCACTGGGATCACCATGACGGTGGGAAGAGAAGCTGTCCTCGACATGACCCTGCGCGTTGGCGCCGTATCGGAGAGAGTCTCAGTTACCGCGGAGGCCCCGCTGATTGAGACCACCAACTCCTCGGTCGCCAGCCTGGTGGATGAGAATAGCATTGAACTGCTCCCGCTCAATGGCCGGGACTTAACCCAACTGGCCACCCTCCAGCCGGGCGTGCTTTTGGCATCGACCACCTCGACTTCCACGACAGCGGGTCCGGGGAAGAAGATTTCCATCTCCGGGTCGCGGCCCAATCAGAGCACCTACCTGCTGGACGGCATCGACGTCATGAACAATACCGGCAAGGGCGTGGCCGGAGCCTCCGGCGAATTTCTGGGGTTGGACGCCGTGCGCGAGTTCTCGGTGCTAACCAGCAATTACAGCGCCGAGTTCGGACGCGCGGCTGGCGGCGTCATCAACGTAGTCAGCAAATCCGGAACCAATGTCTACCACGGGACGCTTTTTGAGTACCTGAGGAATGACAACTTGGACGCCAGAAATTTTTTCGATGATGAGAAACCGAATTTCAGAAGGAACCAGTTTGGAGCTTCCGCGGGTGGGCGCATCCGTCGCGATAAGACTTTCTTCTTTGCCGCCTACGAAGGACTCCGGGAAGGCTTGGGGCTGACTTCGATTGCCTTCGTCCCGACGCAGGAGGCCAAGCGCGGCCTCCTACCCAATAATGTTACCGTTGCGGTTGATCCACTGATTCAGCCGGTGCTCGGTCTGTTTCCCCTGCCCAACCGGGGAATCAACACGGACGGCACTGGGGTGTTCGCCAGCGACGCCCAGCAGACAACCAATGAAAGTTACGTTACCGGAAAAATCGATTATTATCTTTCCGACTCCGACTCTCTATTCGGCCGTTATACGATCGACGACGGCGAGCGGGAACTGCCTTTCTTCGGCAGCAACCTGCCGGGCTACGGTCTTCCGTTGCGCGTGCGCGGGCAGTACTTCACGCTGCAGGAAACCAAGCTGCTAACCAGTAATTTTGTGAATATCGCCAGAGCCGCGCTCAACCGGACACGCTATTCCGGCAGCCGTGAGTTCGATGTTCCCGCGCTGAAATTCTATGCAGGCAGGCCCGTGGGAAACGTAACAACCACCGGCTTGGCGGGCATTGGAGGCGGCAATCAGCAGCCGTTCGACCATCCAATAACAATTGTCGATTTCTCTGATGACGTGAACTGGAGCCGTGGTTCTCATGCGATTAAGGCGGGATTCATCGGGAGACGATATCTCTGGGGGTTTCAACGCGACTTCCGGCTGAACGGGACATTCAATTTCACTACCCTTAGCAATCTTCTGCGGAATGCTCCTCAATCCTTCACCGGCGTGGTGCCCGGGTCGAACGACACGCGCAGACATTATCGCCAGTCCATGTTTGGCTTCTATTTCCAGGATGATTTGAAGGTGAGGCCAGGCTTCACGTTGAATCTTGGTTTGCGCTATGAATTCATCTCCAACCCAACCGAAGCCACCGGGCCAAGGCTGGCCTACATTCCCCGCAATTGGGATGAGACAGACTCCCCCAACGGGATTCTCACAGACCGCGTCTTTGAGAAAAATCCCTCGCTGCGAAATCTCTCGCCACGGTTCGGGTTTGCCTGGGACGTGATGAGAGACGGAAAGACCTCGCTACGCGGCGGCTGGGCGCTTCTGCATGACCAGATCTATCCTCTCTATTACGACAACCAGCGCGTGCCGCCGCTGGTCCTGACGGCGGATATTCGGACCGCCGACTTGAAGTATCCCAATGCCTTTGGCAGCGGGCCTGTGGCGCTTGCTTCGCTGTCGCCGGTGGCCACCGACTATTTCAATACCAACACTCCGAGCGTCATGCAGTTTAACGTGTCTGTGCAGCGGGAGATTGCGGCCTCCACCGTGCTCACGGCGGCCTATATCGGGTCGCGCAGTTATCACCTGGCCGTTGCCAATGATGTGAACACGCGAGTTCCCGATTTCCTTCCCAACGGGCGGATATTTTTCCCCGCTGGTCGCCCCTTCCGCAATCCCAATTGGACGCGGACATCCATCCTGGAATGGACCGGTCGGGCTTTCTATAACAGCCTGCAGGTCAGCGCCAACAAGCGGTTGTCTAATGGATTTCAGATCGGAGGAAACTATACCTACGCCCGGAACGTAGACGATGGTTCCGGCACCATCGGCGGAGATTTCGCAAACTCTACCCGGCAGCGGCAGAATCCTTACGACCGGTTAGGCGATCGTGGTCTGGCCAGCATGCATATCGCCCATTCCGCCAGCCTTTCTTACGTTGTTGACTTGCCGTTCGGTTCCGGGCGGCTGATCGGCGGCGGCGTTTCCGGAGTTGCCGGCAAGATTCTCGAAGGCTGGCAGGTGCAGGGAATTGTCTCCGGGAATTCAGGCCCGCCTTTCACGGCAACCGTCGGCACATTGGACCGCTCGCGGAGTGGCAATCTGGCGGATCGGCCTGATCTGCTTCCGGGCGCGTCGAATAATCCGGTGCTAGGCGGACCGGATAAATATTTCGACACCTCGGCATTCACCCTTGCCGAACCAGGATATTTCGGAAATCTCGGAAGAAACACGCTTATCGGACCGGGGCGCTTGAGCATGGACTTTTCATTGTTGAAGAATACTTCCCTGCGGGAAGGTGTCGATCTTCAGTTTCGGGCGGAGCTCTTCAACATTATCAACCGCGCCAACTTCAAGACTCCGGATGGACCCATAACCGCGGATAGCGGAGTAGTCTTGACCGAAACGTCGACGTCGGCCAGGCAAGTGCAATTTGGCCTGAAGATACTTTTTTAGACCCATTACTACATTGAATAGCTCATGATTTTTACAGAAGAGCTACATATTCTTTCGCATGGACCAGCATTAGATACCGATGCGCCACGGCGCTGCGCCCGCAGGAGTCCGTATGCCACGGGGGGAATCATGATTCAGTTACTCAAGTTGATGATCGTCGCATTGTTTTTCACCATTCAATCGGGCAGTGCGCAGACCATCACGCCCGCGGACCTGACGCTCCATCCGGAGTATGTTTTGTACAACGGCAAAGTGGTCACGGTGGATAACTCGGACTTCACCACGAATCTGGGAACCATCGCTCAGGCCATCGCCGTGCGTGGCGGCAGGATACTCGCCGTGGGTCCCGACAGCGACATGCGCGCACTGGCCGGACCGCGCACCAAGAGCATTGACCTGAAAGGCCGCACGGTCCTGCCGGGTCTGATTGCTTCGCATGAGCACCCCGCCGATTGGGCCATGATCAGCCCGGTTGCCTACGGTACGGTGGTGAAGGATGACGTGATTGTCAGCCGCTATCTGACCGGCACGCCGCGCGAGCAGGCCGCACTGCTGCGGCAGACGGTGCAAGAGGCGGTCTCCAAGGCCAGGCCCGGCCAGTGGGTGCGCATTTACGGATCGCGCGGCTACTTGAAACAATACGCCGACGAATTGGGACGCGAGTTTCCCAAGGTCATCTCCAAATCCTTTCTCGATCAGGTGGCCCCGAACAATCCCGTGATCGTGCGCGCGGGCACCGGCGCGATTGTCAACACCAAGGCGCTGCAGGCCGTGCTGCCGAAGCTCGATTATCTGCTGCCGGAGGATCGCGCGCCCATCGCCGAGCGTGGCATGGGCGGCACTGATCTACAGCGCTATGTGGACGCCGACAGCCTGATGGAAGGCAACGTGCCGTTACTAGCCAGCATATACAAGGCGGAGCTGGAATACTGGGCCAGTATCGGCATGACCGCGTTTGGCTCAGGAGCTTACTCTCCCGCCGCGCTGCGTGCGTTCCGTTATCTGGATGAGCGCGGAGAATTTCCGATTCGCACCGGGTGGGCGTATCTCGGCCCGGACTATCCGATGTCGGTGCTCGAAACGTTGGCGGCGATGCAGGGGACCGGGACGGATCATATGTGGCTGGTGGGTGCTTGGCCGGTGGAAAACGGCGGCTCTTGCACCACCATCAATGCTAAGCCGGAAGTGAAGCGCAGAGAGTCCTGCAATTTTGCTCCACCCCAGTCGAAAGACTACAAACAAACTGGGTACAAGTTGATGTATGACATCATCCGTTCCGGGCTGCGCGTGGCCACCATGCACACCTGGGGCGACAAGGATATTGACCAGTACATGGACATCATCGAGGCGGCCAGCAAAGACGCTGGATTTACGGCAGAACAGATTCATGCCAAGCGCCACGCCTTTGATCACATGGCGCTGGCGCCGCGTCCGGATCAATATGAGCGCATTAAGCGGCTGGGTCTGCTCACCAGCGGATCATCGACTTTCCACTATCAGCACTCTGCTGAGGTCGCGGAAGAGTATGGCGAGGAGTACACCAATTGGGTGGTGCCACGCAGGAGCTTGGCCGATGCCGGAATCCGAAGTTCTTTTGAAACCGACACGCCTCTCAGTCAGCACGGAGGAACGATGTTTGACGTACTCTCCTATGACCTCACCCGGCGGGACAAGAACGGAAAGGTCCATGCCCCCGGCGAGCGCATGGACCGCCAGCGCGAGTTGAAAGTGATCACTGCATGGGGAGCATATTATTTACTCAAGGAGAAAGAAATCGGCTCACTCGAACCGGGCAAGTTCGCCGATTTGATTGTGATTGACCGCGACTACCTGACGGTTCCAGAAGAAGAAGTCGCTAAGATTCAAGTGCTGGCAACCATGGTGGGAGGCAAATTCGCGTTTGCCTCACGAGCTTTCGCTGCGGAGAACGCGGTGAATCCCGTGGGCTACCAGAAACCCTAGCCTGCGGCTGAAAGTATTCTCTCCTGTGCCAGATGAATCGGAACTCGCCAAGTAGAGTAAGCAGAGAACCATGTAGATATGCTGCGCGTGTCCTGCGGATAATTATTGGCGCAAGCCCCGCGTCTTTTTCTTAACCTTCCAGTGAACTCCAATAACCTTAACGGGATGGTTGCGGGCGGAAGTAGCATTGATTATAAGAAGTTTGGCTGGCCATCGTGGACACCTTTAGAACTTTCGCAACACGGAATCCCTCCTACTAGAACCGACCTAACCGATTTAGGAACAGAAGCATACCGGCAATACCCACGGGATATCCATGCTGGCCGGGCAGCACTCTTCATACTCGAACTTGGAAGTGTACGAGTCCCACCGAATGACAGCGGGAACGTTAATGATTTCCAGCAGAATTGGCCAGCGGAAATCTACATTGCTCCGACTGCAAAATGCAAACAGGAGTCGGGCATTGTTTCCTTGGCCGCACGCTGTCAGCAAGCACGGTTGCAATGGGCAGCAATTCCCTCGAGACACTGCAGTGGTTGTGCCTCGCAGGGTCGGTGCGTCATAATTGGCTCTTGATGATCGATGTCCATTCATGGGGGAATTTGGCATGAAGTCCAGGACTGCAAGCTTATTGATTTTTCTACTCTCCGTCCCGCTTTCCCTTGCAGTGGCTCAGACCACGGGAACCATCAGCGGAACGGTAACGGATGCGACATCGGCAACCGTGCCGGGAGCGAAAGTGGTGATTCGGAATGTGGCTTCGGGAGATCAGCGCGAAGTCAGCACGTCAGCAACGGGGCAGTACACGTTTCCGCTGTTGCCGCCGGGCAATTATGAGATCTAGTTTTCACAGGCGGGGTTCGCCACCGTCGTTCGCCAGGCGGTGCTAAACGTTACCGAGCGCATATCAGTCAACGCCAGCCTACAAGTCTCCGCCGTAAACGAGCGGATCGAAGTCTCCGCCACCGTTCCGCTGTTGCAGACGGAAAGCGCCGCCCTTGGCCGCGTGATGGAAGGCAATTCGGTCAAGGAATTGCCGCTGTCCACGCGAAATTTCACGCAGCTGCTGGCACTTTCGCCGGGAACCGAAGGTCTCCGCCAAAACTTTCGCCGACGCGGAGCGACTGTTTGGCAGAAAAAACACATTGGCGATTGCGATGATCATGTCTCACTATGCTGCCAGTTCGATGCTCCTCCATACTTACGATGCGCATTGGGATCCAAACAAGAAACCACCATTCCCAGCTCTCTAAGGCGCAGTCTGGGCTGGTGGGACCAAAGCAGAAGGAGGACACGCCAATAAATAACGTTGGCCATGTCCCCCATTTGATATTAACTTTGAGCAGATCCCAGGCAATCCACGATTCGGATTACCGCGCCGACTTTCAGGAACGATGTTTACTGTCAGACACTACACCCAGCACTAAACGTTGATGTAGTTCTTTAGCCAGTACTCGGCGAGTTCGTCGTAGCGCGCGAACCAGACGTCCTTGAATTGACGGATGTAGCCGAGGAATTCGTCATTGAAACCGATGCGCTCCGGCATGCAACCTTTTTGCGGGTGGATGCCGTAGTTCATGGCCTGCGGCCATTCTTCGTGAGCAAGTTTGTAATAGGCGTTAAAGGTGTCCTTCATGAACTGCAGCGCTTCCCGCGGGCCACGATCAGCCCGCTCGCCGAACAAGGCATTGTCATTGGTGGTCGTGTGGCGGCTGCCGACTACCACGATGACTTTGCCATTGCGCGCCTTGATTCCGTACGGCAGATCGTCGCCCTTCAGTCCGCTCATGTAGAGGTAGCCTTCCTCAGCGAGGAAATGCGGTGTTTGATCAGTGCATACGCCGCCGGGATTGTTGAAGCCCACGGGGCGCTTGCCGGTAACTTTCTCAATAATCTTAGTAACGAGCTGAATCTCCTTCTTCTCATCGGCGGGACTCATCTCCGTCGTCGGCTCGCCGGTGTAGGTTCGGGCGGTAATGTCATGTCCGTTGCGCACGGCTTCACGCCAGATCTCCGGAAATCGCTCGACCATGCCAGTGTGCGGCGCGAAGGAGACCTTAATGTTATGCTTTGCGAGCAGACGGAGCGCGCGGTGGATTCCCACATTAAATTCATACTGACCTGTCTCCGACTCCAGGCGCAGGTTCCGCTTGTACACGGCCTTGGTTCCGGGAAACTGGGGGTGCCCGCTCCACTCGCCGGTTACATACATATAGAAGCAGACTTTCTCGTTGTTGGGCCACTTCACTTTCCCAAAGCGCTGGTCGTAGGGGATGCGAATTTCCTCAAACGGCCAATGCGGCCACTGCCCGGTATGTCCGTCATTGATAACGGTGTGATCCGTCGTCTCGGGCGCTCCGCCCCATTTCTGGGCCTTGGCCACGCTGGTCGCTACACTGTGCGCCGCGACCACGGTGCCTCCAGCGGCGAATGCTTTCATGAAAAAATTTCTACGGTCCATGAATTCTCCTTTTGCGATGGGAACTTCTCAATTTAGAAAATAAACTTCAACCCAAACTGGATTTCGCGCCCCGTGGTAATGGTGGAGGTGATGCGCCCTACGGTCGGAAGATAAGGGCCATTGGCATCGAACAACTGAACTTCCGGTAATCCAAAATTGTCCCGGTGTAAAAGGTTGAATATCTCCGCGCGAAACTCGGCGCGCAGACCTTCGGTCAACGACGTGTTCTTAACGACCGAGAAATCCACCACCGCGATGCCTGGACCTTCCACCGTGTTACGGCCGACTTTACCGAAAGTGCCCACGGCGGGCAAAGAAAACGCACAGGGGTCAAACCACATCACCGGCGTCCGCAACTCTGTGCCTGGCGCGATCACTTTTTGCCTCGCGTCGCCCGCGGCCAGCGTGCAGCCGAGCGAGCCGCCGCTGGTGGGATTGATGCTGGCGCCCGCTGCCAGATTGGGACGATCCGGCGCACGGGCATCGCGATTGCGTGAGCGGTTGAAGCCCACGATCGGCGTGAACGGCACGCCAGCTTGCAGCGTCATGATGCCATTCACCTGCCATCCGCTCAGCAATTTGCCTGCGCCGAGCGGCAACTCATAACCAAAGTTGGTAA
>SHUM01000085.1 GCA_009691245.1 Acidobacteriota bacterium
ATGGTGTAAGGGTTTGATTTGTCAGGGTCGGGAGGGGCGGCTGGAGCGGAGGCCTGCGTCCCGGCTTGCCGGGACGCGTTTAGGCCGGAGCGGAAGCCGTCCCTCCCGATCGCGCGAGGTGCGGAGCATAGTAAGAGCGGAACTACACGCGGCTGGCAGGCTTGGCGGGGCACGTTCTTTTGCTTTCCTTGAGCCGGTAGCTCTCGCCATTCATCTGGTGCTTCCGCCAACAACTGTTGGTGATATGCCTCTATCTTATTGAAATATAATAAATTACAAGCAATTTTACGCGCAATAGCACTATTGTGCGGTGAAAGTGAATATAACGACTATAAAATCATTGGGTTACGTCGACTCTAACAACAGTCAATAGCGGAAGCACCCATTTTTTCTCTTTCTGGCGGACTTGCGCATTTGTACCCGCATGGAGTCTCTTATTCTGGGTAGTCCCGGACTGTCGGTTCCGCTCGTAAAGCAACATTCAATTCAGATAAGATTAGTGCCCACTAGCAACTGGATGGTGTATATTCTTAGCATTCGGCATGACGTGGTTCATTCTTGATGGGCCATTTGTCTATTGCCGAATCGGCAACATCAAGACTGCATACGTATCATTTCATAGGAGACCTCGCGATGAAGTTTTCGTCAAGTCTAAAAGCAAAATTGATCCTCGGCTTCGTTTTGGCCGGAGCAGCAATTCTAGCCACCGCGTCAGGGGAGCAAACAGCGACTCCCGTCAGGACTCCCGCCCAGACTGACCCAGCCGTGCCGCCTCGGCAGCAAGTAACCGTCACGCTGGCGCAAGCACCCGCCGCCGCTCCGACAGCGCGTCCCCAAGCAGCGGCAACCCGCGTGGTGCGTCCCACCGCCGCGCAAAAGGCTGCCACGGCGGCGCGCAAATACATTCGACAGATTCGCGATGAGTTTCCGCAGTACAGCGCCGTGGCCGTGGATATGGAGCGCGGCGAAGTGGTGATGGCCGACGAAAATCTATTCCAGATGCTGGTCTATGATCGCACCACCAACACCCCGAAGAACGCTTCCATGTCCGAACCCAAGCGCCGCATCGCCGGCCCCAAGACCTTCCTCGAGTTGCAGTGCGCCATCTACATTGATCCCGTCAACGGTGATATCTACTCGCTGAACAATGACACGGAGCGCCACATGACCGTGTGGGGGCGCGATCAGAAGGGCGACACCGAGCCGAAATGGAAGCTGCACACGCCGATGGGCTCGTTCGGCCTGGCCGTGGATGAAGCGGCTAATGAGTTGATCATTACCGGGCAGACTGAAAATGTGGTGGCCGGCTTCCCCAAGACCGCCCGCGAAGAGGATCCTCCGGCCTGGGTAATCTGGGGTGATAAGACTCTGCTGGCAGATCCGCACGGCGTCGCGCTGGACACCAAGAAGAACGTGATGTTCGTGGCCAACTTCGGCTCCACCGCCACGCCGCGCGAGCTGAAGCCCGGCGAGGATTATCTCCGCGTGGCCACCGGCCGCGGCAATTTCGTTCACGGCTCGGGGCGATTCCTGCCAGTCTCCATCACCGTTTATGACAAGACGGCGCGCGGCGACACGGCGCCGATTCGCGTCATCACCGGCCCGCGCACGCAATTGAATTGGCCCACCGGCCTGTACGTGGACTCCGCGCGCGAAGAGCTTTATGTCGCCAATGACGGCGGCAACTCCATCCTGGTGTTCCATACCGACGCCAACGGAAACGCGGCGCCGATTCGTGTGCTGAAAGGACCGAAGACGCAGTTGTATTACCCCAGCAGCGTGTTCATTGACACCAAGCACGACGAAATGTGGGTGGCCAACTTCGGCAATCACCGCGCGACGGTGTATCCGCGCACCGCCACCGGCGACATGGCGCCCATTCGCGTGATCCGCAGCGCGCCGGAAGACATGCCCGCGCCGACCCTGGCCAATGTGCGCATCGGGTATGACACCAAGCGCGAGCATATCCTCGCGGCCAACTGAGTGGCTCATCCGCAGATTGCGATATTCGCCAGGCTGGCGAGTGGAAATGCCAAAACGGTTCGCAGAATTGAGGGCCAGGGCACCATGCTGGGCCGCACCCAACACTCCATCTTCTACGACGCGTTCCATGACGAGGTGGTGATCCCGCAGCCCTTCGCGGGCGCCATCCTAACCTTCCCCGGCGGAGCCAACGGCGAGACGCCGCCGCTGCGCATCATCCAAGGCCCCAAGGCGGGACTGGCGCTCAACGATGTGATGACTGTCGATCCGGTCAACAACGAGTACTTCGTCCCGCGCGGACAGGGCGGCGGCATGATCCACGTCTTCGACCGCATGGCGGTGGGCGACGTGGCCCCGCTGCGCATCATCGGCGGGCCCAAGGCGGGCCTGGGCGGCATCCCCTCGGTGGACTACGAGCACAATTTGCTGATCGTGGAAGGCCGCGACGGGATGTACATTTACAATCGCACCGATTCCGGCGACATCGAGCCGCTGCGCAAGATCACCGGCGGACCCAAGAGCGGCGCAAAGTCTCTCGCCGGCCCTATGTGGATTCCCGGCACGCGCAACTTCATGGCCACCGCCCGTAAGTTCAGTGCGCGGGAGAAGTCGCCTGACGAGCCGCTGAACTGGCAGAAGTCCGAAGACGCGCAGGCCTTCATCGGAGTCTGGTCGGTGGATGACGACGGCGATGTCGAGCCGCGCTACACCACCGGTTACAACCACTTCAAAGAGATTCGCAATCTGGCCCTGGACCCCAAGAACAAAACGGTGATGGCCGCCGACAAAACCCAAAATGACGTCACCACCTGGGACTTCAAGGAAGCGTGGCAGACCTTCGCGCCGGAAAAGGCGGAGCGTTACACCGAGCCGCAGCGCCGCAATCTTGCCAGCCCGCGTCCCGCCGATCCCATTTAAGCAAGCCGCCAGCCGATTCGAATGCGGAAAGGACCGCGGAGAAACACCTCCGCGGTCCTTTCCGCATTCGGCTCATTTTTCCCTTATCATGACAACACTTTCTTCATCGCGGCGTGCAAATTTAGCGCTGATCCTGCTCTTCGTGTGCAGCGGCTGCTCGGCGCTGATCTATGAGCTGGTGTGGTTCCAGTTGTTGGAACTTTTCATCGGCGCGTCGACGGTCTCACTCGGCATCCTGCTGGGAATGTTCATGGGCGGGATGTGCCTGGGCAGCCTCGCCACACCCCGGCTGGTTTCGCGGCGCCATCATCCGCTTCGCGTGTACGCGCTGATGGAACTGGGCATAGGCCTGCTGGGATTGCTCCTGTTGTTCGCCATGCCGACCGTCTCCAACATGTATACAGCGTGGGCGGGACCGACCGCATTAGGTCTCCTATTCCGCGGAGTGGTGGCGGGTGTGTGCCTGCTGCCGCCCGCTTCCTTGATGGGCGCGACGCTGCCGGTAATCTCTCGCTGGATGGAGACCACGCCGCGCGGGGTCTCATGGCTGGGATTCTTCTATGGCGGCAACATCGCCGGCGCGGTAATGGGGAGCCTCGTGGCCGGCTTCTACCTGCTGCGTTTCCACGATGTGGCGACGGCAACGTATGTTGCGTTGGCCATCAACCTCGCGGTAGCGCTGCTCAGCATCGCCATGGCGAAGGCACTCCCCTACGCTCAGGCGGACGCGCAGGCCAACGTGTTGCCGAGTGCATTAGATGATTCGCCCGCGCAGGGAGCGTGGACCGTCTACGTGACCATTGCCCTTTCGGGCGTGACCGCTCTGGCCTCTGAAGTGATCTGGACGCGACTGCTGTCGCACATCTTTGGAGCCACGGTCTACGCCTTCTCGCTCATCCTGGCCGTGTTCCTTCTGGGCCTGGGACTCGGCGCGAGTGTGGGTTCCGCGCGAGCGGGGAAATTAGCCCACCCGCGCCTGGCGCTGGGTTGGTGTCAATTATTGCTATGCGCCGCAATGGCCTGGACCGCCTATCAATTGGCCGTCTCGCTACCCTACTGGCCGATCGACTCAGCTTTGTCCGCCGACCCGTGGCGCCAGATGCGCTTCGATCTGCTGCGCGCGCTGTGGGCGGTACTGCCTCCGGCAATCTTTTGGGGAGCGAGTTTTCCACTGGCGCTGGCTTCATTGGCAGGCATCACTTCACGCCAGCAGGACCCGGGCCGCTGGGTGGGACGGCTCTACGGAGCCAATACCGTCGGCGCGATCATGGGTTCACTCGCGACTAGTTTATTACTGGTGGCGTGGATGGGCACGCAGCGCTCCCAGCAAATGCTCATCGCGGTTTCGGCGATCTCAGGGCTGCTGATGCTGACCCCACTGGCGGGAGCAGGAGACACTCCATCCAGAAAATATTCCGCCGTCGCCATCCTGCTGGCCATCGTGGGAAGCGCATTGCTGATCGCGAGCGTGCCGGAAACTCCGCGCGACCTGATCGCCTACGGCCGCCGTGTAAACGCGCCCAGCAACTCCGAAATCATCTATGCCGCTGAGGGACTCGCTGCATCGGTGGCGGTCTCCCGGACGGTTTCACCCGACACCGGCGAGGAAGTATTGAACTACCACAGCGCCGGAAAAATTCAAGCATCAAGCGAATGGCAGGACATGCGTCTACAGCGGATATTGGGGCATCTGACGACGCTGCTGCCGGAGAATGCCCGCAGCTTTCTGGTCATTGGCTGCGGCGCGGGGATCACGGCGGGCGCGGTCAGCATTGAACCGCAACTCGTGCGCGAGACCATCGTGGAGATCGAACCGCTGGTTCCCAAAGTGGTCTCACAATATTTCAGCCAGCACAACTTCAACGTGATTGAGCAACCGAAGGTCCACGTGCGGATTGATGACGGCCGGCACTTTCTGCTGACCACCAAAGAGACCTTCGACGGCATCACCTCCGATCCGTTTGACCCCTGGGTAAAGGGCACGGCCGCGCTCTACACCAAAGAATTTTTCGAGCAGGCGCGGCGGCGGCTCAATCCCGGCGGAGTACTCACCCAGTTTGTGCAGTTATACGAAACCAACGAGGAGACGGTGAAGAGCCAGATCGCAACTTTTTTTGAAGTGTTTCCGAATGGGATTGTGTTCGCCAATACCTTGCAGGGCCGTGGCTATGACGTGGTGCTGTTGGGCCAGGCCGAGTCGAGCACGCCTGGCGCCATCAACGTGGATCGCATCGAAGCGCGTCTGGACACTCCGGAATATGCGCGCGTGGCAAAATCACTGGAGGAGATCGGATTTTATTCCGCCGCGGACCTGCTCTCCACCTATATCGGCAACGCCGGCGATCTGCGACCGTGGTTAAGCGATGCCGTCATCAACCGCGACAGTAATCTGCGCATGCAATATCTGGCGGGCATGGGATTGAACCTGCAACAGGAAAGTGCCATTTACAACCACATGACCGCCTTTGGCCCGCGCTTCGATCCCCAGGTCTTCCGCGGCTCTGACTCGCTCATCGAATATCTGCGGCGGGCAATCGAGTCCGGCTCCTCGCGGTGATGCCTTTAACAGAGCCACGCGCGCGGCCTACTCCTCTTTGTCTTCCTTTTTGTCCTCCTTGGCGGACGGCGCGGAGCGGTACCGCAGATACAACGGGGGCATCAGGAAAAGATTCAATAGTGTGGATGTGAACAGGCCGCCCAGGATTACCACGGCCATCGGATGCTCAATTTCATGTCCGGGCTTGTTGCCGCCCAGCGCGATGGGAAGCAATGCCAGAGCGGTTGCCAGCGCGGTCATCAGGATCGGCGACAGGCGCTCCTCGGCACCCTGGATGACCAGCTCTTTGCCGAATGGTTTGCCTTCCTCCTGCTCCAGGTATCGCCAGTGGCTGACCATCATGATCCCGTTGCGCGCGGGGATTCCCAGCACAGTTACAAATCCAACCAACGACCCCAGCGACAACACTCCGCCGGTCAGGAATGCCGCGGCCACGCCGCCGACGAGCGCGAATGGCTCCCGGCGTAATGCCCAGGCGCTGCGCAACCTCGGGGCGAATGCGAATCGCCACTTGTGGCACCAGCACTTGCGGCTCGACCTTAAAGTCCACAATGCCGGGAATTTCGCCCACCACCTTGCCCACCTCCGCCGCCTTCGCGCGCAGGACATCGAGGCTCGGCCCATAGATGCGCACCACGGTCGACTGATAGTCGACGCCGGGGTCCAGACTGATCCACAACTCCGCGAACTCGGGTCCCACCACTTTGTCGGCGACCTCGGCGCGGCCAATGTGCGAGCCGAAATTGCGCACGCCGGGTATGGCGCGCAGCTCCTTGCTCACCTCCACGGTGACTCGCTTCATGGCTTCGAGTGAGGTGCCCGGCTTGCCCACCCAGTGCATCAAGAAATCGTATTCCTGAAAGTTGGGGAGAAACTCTTCGCCGAAGAACGGAACCGCGATCAGGGTGATTCCAAATACAATCGGCAGAAGGATGGCCGCCCGCTTGGGTTTGTTCAACGCGAGAGGCAATAGCGCGCGATAGCGTGTTTTCAGGAAGCGAGTCACGGGCGCTTCCCGCGCTTCGCTCTCCGCGACCTTGGGCAGCAGCAGGAGGCCCAGCGCCGGCATCAGCGTCAGCGCCACTACCACAAACCGCAAGTTCAGCGAGACCGAGAGTAACCACTTCATGGAATGTCCTGTGTACCTTGTGTGCTGTAGTTAGTGACCTGCGCCGAATTAAGTTACGAACAGTTCAGTGGCTCCGGCTATTACTACCTTGCTATTCGCTGTCGGGCCGTCAGTGAGTACCGCTTCCAGCCAGGCTACATGACTCACTGTAACTCGGTGTCTTTGGTAGACACCAGAATCGGAAGACACATAGGCCCATGAAACAGCATGATCGTCAGTAAGTACGGCGGCGTGAGGAACCACGAGTGACTCCTGCGCATTTCCAGAGAAAGAGTGACTCCAACCTTCTCGCCCGGTATCAGCCGTCCACCAAAGTTTGCAACTTCATAGTAGAGATCCACGCTGGCCGTGGCCGCATCCGCCGTGGGAGGCGCCTGCACAGGCGTTCCCCGCAACGACCCCGTCTCTGTTTGCCCGGTCAGCCCGTGAATGGACGCCGACGCGCCGCGATTCAGCAAGGGCCGGT
Organism: Acidobacteriota bacterium; assembly: GCA_009691245.1. Classification (NCBI taxonomy): domain Bacteria; kingdom Pseudomonadati; phylum Acidobacteriota; species Acidobacteriota bacterium. The sequence goes on from SHUM01000085.1 coordinate 7,054, forward strand.
CGCTGACCGAGACAGGCACGCGAACCCAGAGCGTATTGAGGCTGATGACTTCGAACAGCGCGGCTGCGGTGGGCACCACCTGCCCCGGAACCACATAGACCTTCTGCAGAATGCCGTCGCGCGGAGCGGTAACCGCCAAACTGTAATCGGCGTCCATGGGAGCCTGCTGCAAGCGCTTCAGCCGTTCCTGAACCGCCAACAGGTTGGCCTTGGTAACGGCCAGCTCTTCCTGCGCTTCTTCATGCGCACGGGCGCTTCCAGCACGGTCCTGGAGCAACTGTCGCGTCCTCTGCTCGCGCGCCACCGCCTTCCGCTCGACTGTTCCCAGACTGATCGCCAAGCGCTGCTCGGCCTGCGGCGTCAAAGTAACAGTGGCGGTATCGCCGGCCTGTGCCGGCGGCGCAACTTTGGCGGGAGGAGGAGCGCCGGCGGTCTCCGCTCCCGCGGGTGACTGACTGCATCCCGCCAAGCCCATCAGCAAACTCACAGCGGCAATGAGCAGATACTTATGGTTGTATGTCTGGTTGTACGTCAATGTTCGCTCCTACGCTGCGGTCCAGACTAACCAATGCCAGCCGCAGTGACAATTTGGCATCCAACTCACTCCAGCGGTCCGCCAGGCGCTGCCGCGTGGATTCGAAAAAGAAGAGATAGGAGACTTCACCGGCATGGTAAGTCTGCTCGGTTAAGCCTACTGACTCAGTTAATGAAGGGAGAATAGTCCTCCGCCATGAGTCGAGTGACTAACTAGCCTGTATTACTCTGGCGTATGACTCAGTGACTTCCAGCTCGATGCGATGCTTCAAAGCCAGTTGATCTTTGGTTGCCTTTTCCACGGCGGCATCGGCTCGCTGGAGCAATCCCTGATTGCGATCGAAGATTGGAATGCTGCCCTGCAACCCGGGACCCGCCTCAAAACCCTCCGTACCCTTAGCGTTGGCATCCACGACGACGGTGGCATTCAGGTAGCTCCAGCGATCCAGACCCGCGCGCTCCCGAGCGGCTTCCAAACCTAGTTCAATCGCTCGCAGGTCGGGCCGCGATGCCAAGGCCTGTGCGACCACCGCGTTCACTTCGGGCAGCGCGGGCACGTCCCGCTCGACGGGAGCAATCTCAAATCCAGATGCGACTCCCAATGTAACTCCTGATGACTCGGGGCCAAGTCCCAGCAGGGAGCGTAGCCACTCTTTGGCGATGGCTGATTCCTTTTTAGAACGCCCGGCTTGTTCTTGCGCGACATCCCGCTCGGTGTGCGCGGCGAGAGATTCCAACTCACTCAAGTCGCCGGCACGCAAGCGGAGCAACACCAGCTCCGCAATCTGCCCACGCAACTGCGATGACTCTTCCGCCAGCAGCGCGCGCCGCTCCGCCATCACCGCTTCCCAGTAAGCGATGCGCGTGTCGCGCACCAGATCCAGGCCGTTCGAGATCAAGCTCTCGGCGGTTCGCTCCAGATCCAGGCGGGCCGCCGCAATGCGCCGGGACGCTGCCAAATCGCCTCGATGGCCCAGTTCGCGGACAGCTCCAACTGCTTGGGGCCGACGGGAAATAGCAGGCTCATAACCGGATTTCGCAGCAACCCGGACTGCACCAGTTCCGCCCGGCTCAGTCCCAGTTGGGCCATGTCAGCCTGGAACGCGGGATTATTCCGCAGCGCGATCCCGACCGCCTCTTCCTCTGTCAGGCCATCGGCCAAGGAGAGGCCCGCCGGGGTCTGCGGCCCTGGTTCGATTGTCTCCGGACTTAATTCGTGCCCGGTGCGTAGTTGAATTTCCTGATCCACATGCGCGCGGTAGGATGGAGCGCGCAGCGTACACCCAGCGAGGAACAGCGCGAGAATCACGGCAGTGGCAATGGAGAACATTCGGCTATTGTACGCATTTCAGCCTATTCCCATTTCCGAAATAGATGACCACGTGAGGAGGGGCCACTGCCGCCGGCTGGAGTGCCGCGACAGTAACTCACTTGATCGACTCACTCATAACTTACAAACTCACAGTGACAAGCTCCAGCTTGTATTTGCTCGTCCGGCTGGCGCCGGTGGCGGCAACGACCCAGCCGCTAGTTGCCTCGGCACTTTCCGGTCGTCGCGTGGGCCTCGAAGTCTTCGGGGAATAGTTTGATGGCGCTGGTGATGGGTGGGCCGGGCATGTTGATGAGGCTGCAGAAACCCTTTCCTTTATTGAACGCCAGTACGGTGGGCACCTGAGCGAGGCCGGTCACGGGCAACTGCCCCTGGCGCAGGCGATCGAGCGTCATGAAGAGCATGTTGGTCTCCATCTGGCAGGCGGGGCACTGGCCGCAGCATTCTTTCTTGAAGAACGCCGCGATCTCGTGCGCGGCGCACATGATGCAGGCCGATTCGCCGTAGCCGCGCATCACGCCGCAGCCAATGGACGACCCCGCCGCGCGGATCGCTTCGGGACTCAAGATACGATTGGGGTCAGGCAATAGAAACGCGCTCGACGGCCCGCCGGGCAGGAACGCGCGTAGCGTCTCGCCGCTCTTCAGTCCGCCGCCGAGGGTGTTCAGCAACTCGCCCTCAGTGGCGCCGAAGGGCAGCTCGTAGACGCCGGGATTGTTCCATTCGTCATTCAGCGTGAACAGCATCGTCCCGGAGTTTTCCTGTGTGCCTATGGCGCGAAACCAATCGCCGCCGTGCAGCATGATGGGCGGGAGGTTGGCGAAGGTCTCAACATTATTCACGATGGTGGGCTTGCCGTAGAGGCCCTCAGTTACCGGATAGGGCGGCTTCTGGCGCGGCTTGGGCGCGCGGCCCTCGATCGACTCCAGCACGGCAGTGTCTTCTCCAGCGACGTAAGGATTCGGAGCCGACTTAACATCCACGGAAACCGAGAAGCCTGAGCCCAGCACGTTCTGTCCAATGTAGCCGAGGGAGCGCGCCTCATGAATGGCCGTCTCCACGCGCCGATGCGCCGACTCGTACGATTCGTTGATGTAGAAGATCACCCGTTCCGCGTTGATGGCATAGGCCGCAAGCAGCGTCCCCTCCAGCACGGCCTGCGGCGAGTAGGTCAGCAACGTGCGATCCTTGTGCGACCCCGGCTCATCCTCGCCGCCATTCACCACGACATACTTTTCGTCGCCCGGAGCTGCCGCGCACAGCGCCAGCTTCTGATGCACCGGAAAGCCTGCGCCGCCACGCCCGCGCAGACGCGATTTCTCCAGCTCCTCGATCACCGCCGCGGGCCGGCCCGCCGCCAGCACTTTTTGGTATGCCTCAAACCCGCCGCGCCGCGCATAGTCGGCCAGCGACTCCTTGAGTTGCGGCCCGCCGCCGGGAAAGAGAACCGAACGAACATGTGTCATGATCTGTAGCTCCCGTGATCTTTGGTCCCCATGATTCTGATTGAATTCCAGATGCGTCGGAGCGCTCCGACGGACTATTTGCCTTCGGACAAGTTCCACCTAAAAAGTATCGCCCGATCCGACCCGTCAAGCAAGCGGCACCGCCGCTGACCTGCCCGGCGATTTCGATACCAGCCGAAGTGAGAGAGAATCTCATGAAGGAGGTATTTGAATATGCCGATGCAGAGGTACAAACCAGAGCAGATCGTAACGGTGTTGCGGCAGGTTGAAGTGGCGGTGGCCAGCGGGAAGACAAC
>SHUM01000086.1 GCA_009691245.1 Acidobacteriota bacterium
GGCGACGCCATTGTCGGCGCTGCACGTGGCCGCGCCGGGCCAGGCGGCGCTGCGTGTGGAGGCCACCAGCGGGGACGCGCAAATCAACTTTGCGGCCACCGGCGCAGGCGGGCGGAGTTGGCTATTCCAAACCGGCGACACCGCGTCAACGCTGAACGGACGTTGGCGGCTGATTGACTCGACAGCGGGCCAGGAGCGGATAACCATCGACACGGCTGGTAACATGGGCATCGGCACGCCCGCGCCCACGAGTAAGTTGGAAGTGAGTGGCGGCGACATCCGAGTGAGTGGCGGCGGCAAGTTCATCGGCGACGGCTCACTGCTGACCAACCTGCCCGGCGGCGGTGGAGCGGCGACAGATGTCATCTGCCCCGCGCCCTGCATCGCGTCATCTGAAATTGTGGACGCAACCATCGTCAACGCCGACATCAACGCGGCGGCGGCGATTGATCCTACCAAGATCGCAGGCACGGCGGCCACGCTGGGGGCCAACAGCTTCACCGGCGCGCAGAGCATCACCGGCAACCTGGCGATCACTGGCGGCAATCTGGCCCTGCCCGTCACTGCCGCTGGCGGTACGAGTGGCGTGATCACGCTGGGGGGTAGCCCGTTCCTCCATTCCGGAGGAGGCGCGGGAAATACGTTTGTCGGGCCCAACGCAGGCAATCCTGCGGTGAGTGGCGGGAATAACATTGGGTTAGGCGCTAATACGTTGGCTGCCAACACCACTGGGGGTGGCAATACCGCGCTGGGACATGGAGCCATGCTGGCCAACACGACAGGCGCCGAAAACACGGCGGTCGGAACGACAGCGTTGGATGACAACATCGGTGGCGCATTCAACGTGGCGCTGGGCGGCGGCAGCATGGGTACGAATACGAGCGGGAGCAACAACGTGGCCGTGGGTCATAACTCGCTGTTGGGAAACACGGCTGGCACGGAGAACACCGCGGTGGGAGCGCGATCCCTGCAGACTGGGAATGCGAGCGCCAATACGGCCGTAGGGTACTTCTCCTTGAATGGCAATACTATCGGCACAGGGAACGCAGCTCTGGGTTGGAAAGCGCTCAACACCAACAGCACCGGCTCCGAAAACACGGCCAGCGGCACTAGTGCGCTCAACTCCAACAGCACCGGCGGTAATAACTCGGCATTGGGATACCTATCCGGTGTCAGCCTTGTTTCCGCAAACGCCAACACCAGTGGCTCCAATAATACGTTCATTGGAACTTTCTCCGGGCCGGGAGTTCCGAGCGCATCGAGTCTTCAGAACGCCACTGCCATTGGCGCTAACGCGGTGGTCTCGGCCAACAACGCGCTGGTGCTGGGCAGCATCAACGGGGTCAACAACGCAATTTCTGTAGTGAATGTGGGCATCGGGACGGCCACGCCAGGGGCGCCGCTCGACGTGGTCGGATCGGGTTTCCTGGTAGGGCGCTTCCGCAACAACGCTACCTCCGGGGACCGCACCGCGCTGGTGGATATCCAGAATGGCGACGGAGTCCTGTGGAGGCAGGGTGTGGGCGGCACGGGAAACGGATTTGGTCTGACCAATGGGCAATTTTACATAGAAAGAGGCGGGTTCAGCGTACCGCTGGTCATTGACACCGCGGGCCGGGTGGGCCTCGGCGTGTTCAATCCAGGTTATAGGCTGGACGTGCAGGGCGGACAGATCAATGCCTCGGGCGGGCTGTGCATCGCGGGCGACTGCAAAACAACGTGGCCCGCCGGTGGCGGCAGCGTCACGAGCATTACGGCGGGCACGGGCCTGAGCGCGTCACCCGGCAGTCCCATCACCACCACCGGCACTCTCAGCTTTGATCAAACTTATGGCGACGGTCGCTACGCCCAACTGGGGGCGGCCAACAGCTTCACTGCGGCTCAGAGTGTCAGCACCGGCTCCGGGATTGCCCTTAGCATAACGAACACCGCCGGCAGCGGGACCACCTACGGCGTCTACGGCCAGAGCTTCAGCGCCAGCGGCTACGGGGGAATGTTTTGGAACAACAACGCCAGCGGAACCAGTTTGGCCGCCCAGAACAGTGCTGGTACTGAAATATTCACCGTGAAGGCTTCCGGCAGTGTCGGCATCGGCACGGCGAGCCCGGTCAGCCGTTTGACCGTCAACGGGGGGGGGATGGCAATATCAACATCGGCAACATGGGCTGCGGCGCGCCATTTGTCGGCATCACCTTCCTCAATGCTCCCAGCGGCTGCCTCAACTACAACGTCATGGGGGATGGCCCCTCGCTCTACCTGAACCGTGTCACCGGGGGCGCTATGGTCTTTCGCGAAAACAACGTGAACCAGATGGCCATCCTGTCCGGCGGCAACGTGGGGATCGGGACCGCGGCCCCCGTCGAGCGCTTGCATGTGGCGGGGAACATCCGCGTAAACGGATGTATCGGAGACGCCGCGGTGGTGATCGGAGGAGTTTGCATATCCGATATACGATACAAGAAGAACATCGAGCCGTTGACGGCCTCGCTCGCGAAGATAGCGGCGTTGCGGCCGGTAACGTATAACTGGCGCGCCGAGGAGTTTCCTGAGAAGCACTTCGGCCCGGCGCGCAGCTTCGGGCTGATCGCGCAGGAAGTGGAGCAGGTGCTGCCGGAGATGGTGGTCACCGACGAACAGGGCTACAAGGCGGTCAACTACTCGCAACTGCCGCTTTATTCCATCCAGGCCATCAAGGAGCTGAAGACGGAGAACGACGCGTTGAAGGCCCGAGCTGACGCCCAGCAGATGGAGATTGAGCAATTAAAGGGCATCATCGAGCAACGCCTGGGTGTGCAGGTGTCAAAGGCGGGGAATCGGCAGTAGGGACGAAAACAGAGCTGCGCCCGCGACGCGGCAGCGCCGCCCGCGTGAGCCAGCGGTGGCTGGTTTTCTTCTGCAGGCAGATCGTTTCTTAGGCAGGTAAATCCCTGCCGTGTGGGAAAACCAACCACCGCTCCCTGACGGTCGCGGCTCTGTTCGCTCAATCTGCGGCGTACTCGTTGCGGAAGCGAACGATGAGAGCGAACTGCGCTGGCGGATTTTAGATCCCGCATTCCATACGCCGCGTCTTCTTTCTGAGTGGGCTTTTGATCTTGGCTGGTGGAATTGGTCCGTGATTCAGTTTAAGAATGGCCCGCGCGGGAAAAGCCCACGGTGAGAAAACCGCTCACCGTGGCTACCAGTGCTGATCCGCACAGCGACTGGGCGTGCAGGTGAGCAATGGCGGTGAGCAGTCACAGAGCCGCGCGCCCACGGCAGGCCGGGGCAGGCTGGGATGTTCCATCGCGGCACTGTCACGCGACACCGTTTACCGCGCGGGGAGTGGGCGTTAGTCAATGGGGGAAATTTGGAATCTTTGGGCGCTGCCGCGCATGCTGATTAGTTGGAAAATTTGGATGCTGTGGGATTTGTGGGCAGAGTGGTCAGGTTGGCGCTCCGAGAATTTGGTCAAGTTGGTCGATTTGGATTATTTGACGCGCGAGACAGGTGCGAAGCGGCGGGAAAGTTGATCTGAAGTTCCCCCCGAACCCCCAATCCTCAACCCCGAAACCCCAACCCCGAATCCCCAGTTTGTCAATCTGGTCAGAGTGGTCAGAACCGTGAACGTTTGCACTTTGGGCAGGACCGCGAATTCCGCAAATTTTGTTGCGGCGTTTGAACGCGAGTTTCGGTCCAATTTTTACCTGCGAACGGGTAATCGCTTTCATCGAAATTCTGATCGCGCCAAGGACGTCCAAGTTTCCCGAACCGCGAGTCCCCAACCTCGTACCTCCCCGTGCCGCAAAAGAGACAAAGCGGGGCGGGTGTCAAAATCCCGCTAATATTTTCCGCGCTCTGGCATATCGTTAATGCATTCCACTGATTTTTTGGGGGCGGGATCGCTATGACATTTGGCCTGGGTTCGGAAGAGGGTGCGGGCAAAAGCGCGCTGCGGTTTTCCATTGATGACGAGCCGCGCAACGGCGCGCGCATCAAGGTGGTGGGCGTGGGCGGAGGCGGCTGCAACGCGGTCAATCGCATGATTGACGCGGGCTTGCACGGGGTCCAGTACATCGTCGCCAACACGGATCAGCAAGCGCTGCAACACTCCCAGGCGCAGGTGAAAATTCAGATCGGCGCCAAGCTCACGCAGGGACTCGGCGCGGGCGCGGACCCGGAGATCGGGCGGCGCGCGGCGCTGGAAGACACCGACAAGTTGATCGAGGCGCTCGAAGGCGCTGACATGGTTTTTGTAACCACGGGACTCGGCGGCGGCACCGGCACCGGTGCGGCGCCGATCGTGGCGTCGCTGGCCAGTGAACTCGGGGCTCTCACGGTTGCCGTCGTCACCAAGCCATTTCAGTTTGAAGGACGCCGCCGCCAGCAGCAGGCCGAGGCCGGCCTCGCCGAGCTGGCCGAGAGCGTCGACACCATCATCACCATCCCCAATGAACGCCTGCTCCAGATGGAGAAGAACACCGGCTTCTTCGATGCTTTCCGCCTCGCCGACGACGTGCTGCGCCAGGCCGTGCAAGGCATCAGCGACATCATTCTCATACCCGGTATCATCAACCGCGACTTCGCCGACGTGAAGACCATCATGCACGGCATGGGCTACGCGGTGATGGGCAGCGCCATTGCCAGCGGCCCGAATCGCGCCGCCGAAGCGGCGCAGATGGCCATCTCCTCACCGCTGCTGGAGGATGCCTCCATCAACGGCGCGCGCGGCATCCTGATCAACATCACCGGGTCGAGCAATTTGGGATTGCAGGAAGTGAACGCGGCGTCCAGCATTATCCATCAGGCGGCGCACGAGGACGCCAACATTATCTTCGGCGCGGTGCTCGACGAGTCCATGAAGGACCACGTGAAGATCACCATCATCGCCACCGGCTTCAAGCCGGAGGGAGTGCGCCCGCGCCGCCGTCAGGAAGAGGTCGCGCAATCTGGATTTCAGGGCGTCCCGTCCATTCCCGTATCCGCGCTAGTGGGCAGGCCGACATACGCCGAGTCAGTGCCTGCGTACGCCGCTCCCGTAGCGTCGCCCGTAGCGGCGTACGCTCCCGCGGATCGCAACTATGCGCCGGTCGCGCGAGCCGCCAGTTACGCGCAGAGCGACCCTGCACGTCAAGCCAGCAAGGAGCCGACGGTGTGGCAAGGCATCACGCCTTCATCAGCGCCCACGCCCGCTCCGCAGACAGCCGCCGCACCCGCGCCACGGCGCGATGATCTGGAGATTCCCGCATTCCTCCGCCAGCGCAGCAACACATCGATGCGCTAGCGCTGCGACCTTTATTCCGCTAAGTGGGTTTGAATTGGTAGCCACGGTGAACGCACGTCTCGCCGTGGGCTTTTCCCTGATATACAAACATCCTGTGTTAGCTCGGAGAGATACGTCGTCAGTTCAGAGAACTACGTCAGCGGCAGCGCGGCGAACCAGCGTGCGAAGGCTTGCCATAACGGCGTGTTGGTCAATCCGAACAGCGCTGGGACTTGCATCAGCATGAACACTCCCAATATCGCGGGGAACACCTGGCGACCTGTTGGCCGGTCGCGCTCCAGAAAGATGAGCGCGAGAAACACGGAATCAGTGAGGCCGAAGGTGAACCACTGGTAGTTCCACGTCGGCGTCGGATTGGCCCAGAACATCAGACGAATGACGATGGGATCCAGCAGCGTCATGCCGGTGCAGACCATGAAGCGCGCGTGCAGCGCGGCGCTGCGGCGTGTAACCAGCGCCATGACGTAGGACAACGAAAATAGAAACGCGATGGACGCTTGCAGATAGAGGATGTAGGTCTGGCGACCGTAGGCCTCGCCTTCCAGCCCCTTGATCCGGCTATGCGCCAGGAACACCACGCTCATCAGGACGACTGCTGCCAGCCCCTGCGAGAAGCGGCCGAGAATGCGGTGGATGTCCATGCGCCGCGCGCGAATCAGCGTGGGCTGCGCGATCAGCATTAATATCCACAGCGTCGCCGTGGTGGCATGAAGATGGATGTAGGCGCTGCTCGCGCCGAACCCCAGCGAGAGATACGAGGGCCAGAAGGCCACCAGCGCGACCAACAACAGCGCGGCGAAGTACGGCCCGCTCTGCGCGAAATCCAGAAGTCTTTTGGGTGCGCGCGCCGCGCCGCCCTCATTGAGTACACTTGCCGAATTGTTCGATAGGCTCATCTGATACCTCGCACGCGCAGTGGGAATTTTCTAATCAACAAGAACAGCCTGTAGACCGCCCGCCGCCTGCCGCAATGCGATCTCGCACCGGCCCGCAAGATCGCGGAACGCCAGGGCATCGGCTACCAGCCCCTGCTGAAAATGCTGGTGCGCGAAAGCCTCGTGCGCGGATCCCGTTACGCCTGAATGCACTTGGTTGAGATCGGGCGATTGGAGTCAAAAAGAACGACCAGGTAAGGGTCTCCCCTTTCCCGTCCCGTACAAGGGGGGATCTTTGGCCGTTGCGGTACGGTTCTCGATGGTCCCCCGGATGACTCCGGTTTCGTCAATGAAAAAGTTCTTTCTTCCGTGTTCGAATTCCACTTGCTCGGCTGTTATGGTGTAAGTAGGGATGCTCCCAAAGTGTCTTTTGCCGGGTGTGTAGGTAAACTTACAGCCAGCTTTCTCAAACCCGAAATTTGTACCGCCGGGACCGCGACCAGCGTAGACGGGGAAAACTAGGTCTGCATGGTCCACATTGGGGTTACCGCTCGGCGGTGGACCCAGCCTGTGTAAGCCATCAGTGAAGCCCCCCTGGTATGTGGAAGCGAACGTAACCTCAACCGTGTGCAATGTCCGTAAGATGCCGGGGCAACTTGTCTGTCCCGCCCGCATAGGGTTTGTGAGCACGCCCCGAACAAAGACAGCCACCGCAACGACAGCCGCCAAGATAACAAAAATCCAAATCCGCCGTCTGAACTTGCCAAGAAGACTGAGAGGCTTCTGCGAGAAATCTGTCAGTTGATGTGGTGGGTTGGCGACTCTTTTCAGATCAAAATCATATCCACAATCGCATCGCTGAACTACGTCCGGGTTGATCAAGCCGCAATGTGGGCATTCCATAGAGCATTCCTTTCAAGTTACTCGCAAATCGCCAGGGCACGCTCGTTCAGCGGCTCAGCCTCCCCGGATTTGCTGAGGAACACGGGGACCGGCGGGATGTTTGCCACCGTTTTTCCCAAGTGGTTGAGTGCATTCCCCTGTTAGGCGCTTTGCTTGCGCGCCAGTCCGCTGGCAACCGGGCATCCCCAGTGATGAACCAAAGGAAGATGTGGGTATCCAGCAGAAGCCTCATTTGCTCTCAAACGCCTGCAGGATGTCTTCGGGAAGCAGCGCGTCAAAGTCCTCTGGGACTGTAAACTCGCCTGAGGATAACCCAAATGGGCGTAATGTTTGGGTGCGTCCTTCGACGGGCTTGATTTCCGCCACGGGTTGTCCGGCGCGCACAATAAGGAGGGATTCGCCCGCTTCGACTCGCAGAAGATAGGCGAGGAGATTCTGTTGTATTTCCTCTAAATTGACTCGTACCATATCGCGATTATCCCCCAACGCAAATCCATTCGCAACAGCCCAATCCGCAAGAAACCTTTCTGACATCCCGGCGGGGGGAATTGCTTTACACTCGTCACTTGTTGCTCGGAAGGGGAGGGTGGTCCGCTGGCTGACGCGCGCGGCACTGAACGGATATGGAACCACAGTGGGATTTTGGCGGGGAGATTGTCTGGCGGCCTTCGCGCGAGCAGGCCGAGGGGAGCCGGCTGGCGGCGTTCATGCGCCGGCATGGCATCGCCACGTTTGATGAGCTGATGCGGCGCTCGACTGAGGACATCGCGTGGTTCTGGAACGCGGTGATCGCTGATCTCGACATTCGCTTCCGCGTGCCTTACGACAAAGTGGTGGACCTCTCGCGCGGCGAGCCGTGGGCCCAGTGGTGCATCGGCGGGCGCATGAACATTGTCGATAACTGTCTCGACAAGTGGACCGCCGCCGGGGCGGCTCCACCGCAGGGAAGCCGCGCAGGACATATTGCAGTGCGCTGGGAGGGTGAGGAGGGCGCGACTCGCGCACTGAGCTACGGTGAGTTGAACGCGCAGGTCTCGCAGATGGCGGCGGCGCTGCGCTCGCTTGGCGTGGGCAAGGGCGACGTGGTGGCCATCTTCATGCCCATGACGGTGGAGATCGCCGTGGCGCTGCTGGCCATCGCGAAGATCGGCGCGATCATTCTGCCGCTGTTCTCGGGCTATGGCGCCGAGGCCGTGGCGTCGCGGCTGCGCTCGTCGGGCGCGAAGGCCATGTTCACCGCCGACGGTTTCTACCGGCGCGGGCAGCGCGTGGCGATGAAACCTGTCGCCGATCAGGCGATTGCGCTGGCGGTGGCGCAGCCCGGTACTAAGGACGCTGCGGGCGCGTGCGCGCTTCAGCACCAGATCGTATTTCATCGGACAAGCGCAGACATTGCTAATATTCCGATGACGGCGGGCCGCGATCACTGGTGGCACGACCTGGCCGCGCGTGAATACCCGTCTCAACTTAGCGCGACCGAGGACACTTCCGCCGAAGATCCGCTGATGATCATTTACACTTCGGGCACTACCGGGCAGCCCAAGGGCGCGCTGCACACGCATTGCGGATTTCCCATCAAGGCCGCGCAGGATTTGGTGCACTGTCTCGACGTTGGTCCTGACGACACGGTTTATTGGGTCACCGATCTCGGCTGGATGATGGGGCCGTGGCTGATCTTCGGCACCGCGCTGATCGGCGCGACGATGGTCTTCTACGACGGTGCGCCGGACTACTCACCGACATCGAATCATAAGGAGACAGGCCAGCCGGGCGCGGATCGCGTGTGGAGCCTAGGCGCGGGGCGCCTGTGGAATATGGTCGAGCGCCACAAGATCAGCGTGCTGGGCATCTCGCCGACGCTGGTGCGCGGGCTGATGGGACACGGCGAAGAGCCGGTGCGGCGGCACGATGTTTCGTCACTGCGCGTGCTCGGCTCGACCGGCGAGCCGTGGAACACCGAGCCGTGGAACTGGTTCTTCCGCGTGGTGGGCGGCGGGCGTCTGCCCATCATCAATTATTCCGGCGGCACGGAGACATCCGGCGGCATCCTGGGCGGCAACATGCTGCTGCCGATGAAGCCGGCGTCATTTTCCGGCGCGGTGCCGGGCATGGCCGCCGATGTGGTGGATGATCAGGGCCGCTCGCTACGCGGCGCGGTGGGCGAGCTGGTGATTCGCCGCCCGTGGATCGGCATGACGCGCGGTTTCTGGAAGGCTCCTGAGCGATATTTCGAGACCTATTGGTCGCGCTTCCCCGGCATCTGGGTGCATGGCGACTGGGCGGCGATTGATGCGGATGGCCTGTGGTATATCCTGGGCCGCTCCGATGACACGATCAAGGTGGCCGGCAAGCGGCTTGGCCCGGCGGAGGTAGAAACAATTCTCGTAGGTCATCCCGCAGTGGCCGAAGCGGCGTGCATTGGCGTACCCGATCCGCTGAAGGGTCAGGACGTGCTTTGTTTCTGCGTGCTACGCGCAGGCCACGAGCCGAGCGATGCGTTGCGGGAAGCGCTTCGTGCGCGCGTGATTGAGGCGCTCGGCAAGCCGCTGAAGCCGCGTGAAATTCTCTTCGTCAACGATCTGCCCAAGACGCGCAATGCCAAAGTGATGCGCCGCGTCGTGCGGGCAGCGTATCTGGGTGAGTCGCTAGGAGACATCACGTCACTGGAAAACCCAGCGGCGATCGAGGAGATAAAGAAAGTCAGAAGATAGAAGACAGAAGTTAGGAGATAGGAGTTAGAAGTCAGAAGTTAGAATAGAACTCGCGGGCCGAGCTTTGGTTTTTTACTTCTAACTTCTAACTTCTATCTTCTAACTTCTTCCTTTATTTTTTCTTTGCTATTTTATGTTCGATGGTATATTAGCGCCGTGAGGTTTGCCGGTCGATACAACCGCTAGCTGCGTTTGCCTGCCGTATCGGGTCTGCTCGCGTTGCCGCCGGTTTCCTCTCCCTATCCGGAGGCGGTTCCGCCCGCAGGGTATGGACATCAAAACTACAAGGTGATCGATGAAGAATCTGTTCGTGGGAAACCTGCCTTTCCGCATGGCGGAAGGCGATATGACGCAGGGTCTGAGCAGTCTGTTCGAGCCCTTCGGCGCAGTGGCGCGTGTCAGCATCATCACGGATCGCGAGACGGGCAAACCGCGCGGCTTCGCGTTCGTGGAGATGGAAGACGATGAGGCGGCGACCAAAGCTGTTGCCGCGCTGAACGGCACCAACTTCGAGGGTCGCCCTTTGAATATCTCTGAGGCCCGACCGCGCGAAGGAGGCGGTGGCGGCGGCTTCGGCGGTGGTGGACGCGGTGGCCGAGACAGTGGTGGGTATGGCGGTGGTGGCGGGTACGGTGGGCCGCGCGAGCCGCGCTGGTAGCATCACGCACTAACTTTATCTATAAATAACCATTTAGAATCCCAATCCAGCGGCGTGAGTAGCACGGAATTGGGCGAGGGAGGTGTGTGCCGCAACC
>SHUM01000087.1 GCA_009691245.1 Acidobacteriota bacterium
AAACCAAACCACCGCTCCCTCACGGTCGCGGCTCTGTTACTCCATCTCCTCGCCGCCGCCAAACTCGTCCGCGAGATTTTCGAACGAAGTGTACTGCGCAAGAAAAGCAAGATTCACCGTGCCGGTCGGACCGTTGCGCTGCTTTTCAATAATCAGCTCGGCCTTGCCGCGGTTTTCATCGGTGGGCTTGATCGACTCCTCGCGAAAAATGAAACCTACCAGATCGGCGTCCTGCTCAATCTGTCCAGACTCGCGCAGATCGCTCAAGCGGGGGCGTCCGCCGCGCTCTTCCGTGGCTCGGCTCAACTGGGAAATGGCGATGAGAGGGACCTTCAATTCCTTGGCCAGCCCCTTCAGTCCGCGCGAAATGGCGGAGATTTCCTGGGTGCGATTCTCCTGGCGGCCACGTCCGGTCATCAGTTGCAAATAGTCCACGATCAATAGGCCCAGGCCGTGCTCGGCCTGCAAGCGCCGCGCTTTTGCGCGCATTTCGGTAATGGAGATGCCCGGCGTATCGTCAATGAAAAATGGCGATTCGATCAGACGGCCCAGCGCCTGGGCCAGCTTCGACCAGTCATCGCGCGAGGCGAACCCGGCTTGCAAGCGGTGGCCGTTCACGCGCGCCTCGCCACACAGCAGGCGCATGACCAGCGCCTCCTTCGACATTTCCAGCGAGAACATGCCTACCGGCTGCTGCATGCGTATGGCCACATGCTGCGCGATGTTCAGCGCGAAGCTAGTCTTGCCCATCGAGGGACGTGCCGCGATGATGACCAGATCGGACGGTTGCAGCCCGCGAGTCATATCATCGAATTTGCGAAAGCCGGTCTCCAGGCCCGTTACGCGCTTGCCGCGATCATGCAGCGCATCGAGGCTGCCCATGCTGTCGCGGAAAATATCGCGGAAATGCGAGAACCCCGTGCGCACCTGCTGCTCGCCGATGGAGAGCACCATGCTCTCCGCCGCATCCAGAATCTCTTCCGCCGCCTCGCCGCCGTCGAGAGCGCGCGAGGCGATGGAGTTGGAAACCTGAATCAGCCGCCGCAGCATCGCCTTGTCCTTCACGATGCGCGCGTAGTGCTCGATGTTGGCCAGCCGCGGCAGGCCGTCGGTCAGCGAAGCCAGATAGCCCGCGCCGCCGATCGCCTCCAGCTCGTTATGCCGCATCAGCTCTTCAGAGAGCGTCACCAGATCAATGGGCTTCGAGCGGTCCGACAACTCCTGAATGCGGAAGAAAAGTTTGCGGTGCGAGTCGAGTACGAAGTCGTCAGAGGTCAGCAGCGAGGCAGCCTGGTTGTACGCCGAGTTGTCAAGCAGGATCGCCCCGAGAACGCTGCGCTCGGCCTCGGCATTGCCGGGTAGCCCTTTGATGACGGCGGATTCGCTGACAGCCATTGCAGTACTCGTACTCGCCGGCAGGAACAAATTGCCGGCAGTTTGGTTTGGAAATGTGCGCCCGGTGGAAGCAGCGCCAAAACATTATACTAGATGCGAAGGACGTGGCGAGAGCCAAGTGATCCCTTAAGAAACTCTGCCTCTTGCGGCGGGCGCGGAAGGCTAGGATAATAGTTGCTTCCCGCTGGGCAGCAATGCGTGGCACGGTTAGGGCGAAAGATTTCGAGGAAGGAACGCACGAGAAAACATGGCTACCAATATCGCAACTACGGGACTGATCGGCCGGCGCATGGATGACCTCAGCCTGCCCGAGCGGCTGCAATACGCCAACCAATGGATCGCCTTCAAGAAATACATCCCGCCGAAGAAGACCTCGGAGGGTGGCGTCGAGTTTCCCGATGTCAAAATCCGGCGCGTGGAGGCCGCTGGTGCGAGCGCGCAGGCTTGCATCACCCAGCTCAAGGGCCGCCATCTCGATCCGGCGGAGTTTGAGTTCACCATCATGAAGCCACCCTATTAGAAGCTCTCCAGGCAGATCCCTTCGAGCATCATCATGAGTGCCACTACCACATCTACGGAGACCATGGACGCGATTCTGCGGAAGTACGAGCCGGTCATCGGCTTGGAAGTCCATTGCCAGCTATTGACCAGTTCGAAAATCTTCTGCGGCTGCTCCACCAAATTCGGCGCGCCGCCAAACGCGCATACCTGCCCCGTGTGTCTGGGAATGCCCGGCGCGCTGCCCGTCCTCAATCGCACTGCGGTGGAGATGGCCGTGAAGGCGTCACTGGCCATCAATTGCGCCATCAATCGCAAGTCGATCTTCGCGCGCAAAAACTACTTTTATCCGGATCTGCCCAAGGGCTACCAAATTTCGCAGTTTGATCAACCCATCGCCGAGCATGGCTGGATACTGCTGCACGGCGGCGCGACGGAAAAGAAGATTGGGATCACCCGTCTACACATGGAAGAGGACGCCGGCAAGAGCATCCACGACGGCTTCGCTGACTCCTATCAGCGCACTTACGTGGACCTGAACCGCAGCGGCACGCCGCTGGCGGAGATCGTCAGCGAGCCGGACATCCGCACGCCGGAAGAGGCGCATGAATATCTCACTCGACTGAAACAGATATTGCTTTATGTCGGCGTCTCGGACTGCAACATGGAAGAAGGCAGCCTACGCTGCGACGCCAACGTCAGCATCCGCCCCGTCGGCCAGAAAGAATTTGGAACCAAGGTCGAGGTCAAGAACCTCAACTCCTTCCGCTTCCTGCAAAAGTCGCTGGAGTATGAGATTGAGCGGCAGGCGCAGGTGCTGAACTCCGGCGGCAAGGTCGCGCAGGAGACGCGGCTGTGGAACTCCGCGCAGAATCGCACCGAGAGTATGCGCAGCAAGGAGCAGGCGCACGACTATCGCTACTTCCCCGAGCCGGACCTGCTGCCGCTGATCGTCAGCGAGAAGTGGCAGGCCGAGATTCGCGGCGGCATCCCCGAGTTGCCCGACGCCAAGCGCGTCCGCTTCATCAAGGACTACGGCCTCAGCGGCTATGATGCCGACGTGCTCACCGATTCGCAGGCGCTCGCTGATTACTATGAGCGCGTGGCGAAGGGTTCGCCCGACGCGAAACTGGCGGCCAACTGGGTGATGGTGGAACTGCTTGGCGCACTCAACGCAACAGGCAAGGGCATCGAGGAATCTCCGATCTCGGCTGAAAATCTCGCGGAGTTATTGCAGTTCATACTACCGGATGAAGAACAAGATAGGCTCGAACGGCGCTTTAAGGAACTCGACGATAAACTTGTCTTGGGTTTGCAATCTGCAAACGCCTTTCCTGTTGAGCTCTTTGAAGAAAAAGAGAAGATTGAGAAAAAGCTGAGAAGAACGCTGTCAGGCAAACTAGGTAAAATTGCGTTTCAGGAAATGTTTAAGACATCTGAGGCAGCAGAGCAGGTTCTACTGCGACTCGGCCTGAGACAGATTTCGGACCCCGCGGAGATTCAGCGAGTTATTCAACAAGTGGTGGCAGCGAATCCCAAGCAGCTCGAACAGTTCAAGGCGGGCAAGACCGCGCTGTTCGGCTATTTCGTCGGCCAAGTGATGAAGGAAACCAAGGGCCAGGCCAACCCCGCCAAGGTCAATGACCTGCTGAAAGCAGAACTAGAAAAGAGTTAGCCACAGAGTCACTGAGACACAGAGATAGTAATTTCAAGTTACAACTTCAACACTCTGTGCCTCTGTGTCTCCGTGGCCATTAAGGAGATAAACTCATGTTACAGGAAGGCCAGGCCGCACCGGACTTCACCCTGCTCGATGATGCGGAGCACACCGTCAGCCTGAAAGATTTTCGCGGCGCGCCGCTGGTGATCTACTTCTATCCCCGGGCCGACACCCCCGGCTGAACGATTGAGAGTTGCGAGTTTCGCGACATCTTCCCCAAGTTTCAGAAGCTTCATGTTCCGGTGATTGGCGCCAGCCCCGACACACCCGCCGCGCAGGCCAAATTCAAGGCCAAGTTCAATCTTCCCTTCCCTCTGCTCGCCGACGAGGAGCGCAAGATGGCGGAAGCCTACGGCGTGCTCAAAGAGAAAAACATGTACGGCAAAACGGTGATGGGCATCGAGCGCACCACGGTAATTATCGACGCCGCCGGGAAGGTGCAGAAGATTTTCCCGAAGGTGAAAGTGGAAGGCCACGCCGAGGAAGTGCTCGCCGCGCTAAAGTAATGAAGAAATTTGCCAATCACCGACGATGGAATGGAAGAATGATAGCTGCTCTTCACGAAGTAAGGGGTCCAGCATGAAAGCAGAAAGCAGCCAGGAAGTGCGGTTTGTTCACCTTGCCCTGGAAAACTGGCGCAACTTTTCTAGCGTGGATGTGGATCTAGCCTCGCGAATCTTTCTAGTAGGGCCCAATGCTTCCGGGAAGTCCAACCTGCTTGATGTTTTCCGGTTTCTGCATGACATTGTGGTGGTCGGAGGCGGCTTCCAAGAAGCCATTCGGCGGCGGCGAGGAGTTACAAGTCTTCGTTGCCTGGCGGCTCGGCGTTACCCGGATATAGCCGTACAGGTATCTCTAGGTAGTGAGTCGGGTGTCGCGGCTTGGGAATACGAACTTCGATTTACCCAGGACAATCTTCGGCGGCCAGTCATTAGGAAAGAAAAAGTCACATCCGGCGGCAAAGTAATTCTGGATCGTCCAGACGAAGAGGATCGGGCGGACCCGGCGCGATTGACGCAGACGAACTTGGAGCAACTGAACGTGAACCGGCGCTTTCGGGATGTGGCCGACCTGTTTGGCTCAGTGCGTTACCTACACATCGTTCCGCAACTGGTTCGAGAGCCAGATCGTTCGGCGGGCCACCAACTGGATCCTTATGGAGGAGATTTCCTGGAACAGGTGGCCCGGACGCCAGAAAAGACGCGGAATGCGCGACTGCGGAGGATTAGTGCGGCTATGAGCCTAGCCGTTCCCCAGTTGCAGGAACTCGAGTTGTGGCGCGACGTTCGCGGGATTCCTCACTTGCGAGGGAAATACGAACACTGGCGGCCTCAGGGCGCCTGGCAAATGGAAGAAGATTTTTCGGACGGCACACTGCGACTTCTCGGTCTACTGTGGGCAACACTTGACGGTGCTGGCCCGCTGCTCTTGGAGGAGCCAGAACTTTCCCTTCACCCGGAGGTCGTCGGGTACCTACCTCAAATGCTAGCTCGAATGCAGGGCCGCACGGGGCGACAAGTTTTCCTCAGCACGCACTCTCCGGAAATCTTGCGTGACCAAGGGATCGGGCTAGATGAACTTCTTCTGCTAGTGCCTGCAAGAGAAGGAACCACGGTCAGTCCGGCCAGTTCATTCAAAGAGATACCGGAACTGCTAAAGGGCGGATTAAGTCTGGCGGATGCGGCCCTGCCCCGCACAAGGCCCAAAAATGTTCGACAACTTAGCTTGTTTGGAGATTAAGTCTTGCCGCTCCTTCCTGCGTCCATTCCCATCTCTGCCGTTGTCGAAGGTCGCTTGGACGAAGTCGTTCTGGAGGTGGTTATCCGCAGTACTGGAGCCACCCTTGGCGCTGTGCATGGCCGACAAGGCAAACATTTTATCTTGAAGCATCTAGAAAATTATAACCGCGCGGCGCAGAATTCCCCATGGATTATACTTCTTGACCTCGACTACGACGGTAACTGCGCGCCATCCTATCGCCGCCGTTGCTTGCCAAATCCAGCCAATCGTATGTGTTTTCGAATTGCGGTACGCGAGATTGAGGCGTGGTTGCTTGCGGATCGGGAGCGCCTTGCGCTGTTTCTTGGAGTACCGAAACGATGTGTAACGGAACATCCAGAGGCCGTTCCCGATCCCAAGCACGAGATCATAACGCTGGCCGCCCGTTCCCGCATGAGACGGCTGAAGCAGGATATGGTTCCACGGGAAAACAGTGGTCGCGACGTGGGGCCGGCGTATAACTCGCGGCTGATTCAGTTTGTAATGGATGAACAAAACGGATGGCGACCGGAGATTGCGGCGCAGTCATCGGAGAGCTTGCGCCGCGCAATTGCGTGCTTGCGGCGGCTGGCCGCGCAGTAACAGCCAGTTACTTTGCAGTAGTGACTACCATAGCCGGATGCGATGCTTCGTATGCTAATATGTGAGTGTCTTGTTTTTGGATGTAGCCGAGTTGATCGACGCCGGCCAACATACACTGCTTTGAGAAATTGTCGATTGGGAAACTCACTGACTTGCCACCGGGAAGAGTGAGTGACTGGGCAGCTAAGTCAATCGTGAGTTCCAGCTTCTGATCCGCCTCCACCAGCTTGAATAACTCTTCGTGAACATCGGCGGGAACCACCACGGGGAGCAGTGAGTTCTTCAATGAGTTGCTGCGGAAGATGTCGGCGAATGAAGTGCTGATCACCGCACGGAAGCCGAAGGCGGTCAGCGCCCACGGTGCGTGCTCGCGCGAGCTGCCGGTGCCGAAGTTTTTGCCTGCCAGCAGAATTTTGCACCCCTGCGCGCGCGGCTGATTCAAGATGAAGCTGGGGATGGGCGTGCCGTCCTCGTTGAAGCGCCAGTCACGAAACAGGAAGCGGTCCATGCCCACTTTGTCGGTGGCCTTCAGGTACCGTGCCGGAATGATGATGTCCGTGTCGATATTCTCATTGGGGATCGGCACCACGCGGCTGGTCAATTTTGTGAACGATTCCATGATCAAACTCCTTCAGGTAAAAAGCAGGTCCCTCGCGGCGCTCGGGATGACGACGCAGTTAGTTAGACGATCAAATTAGAGAAGCGTGCGAACGTCGGCGATTTTTCCGGCGACCGCCGAGGCGGCGGCGGTCAGCGGGCTGGCCAGAAAAGTTCGGCTGCCTTTGCCCTGCCGTCCTTCAAAATTCCGGTTGCTGGTCGAGACGGCGTACTTGCCCGCGGGAACCTCGTCGCCGTTCATGGCGATGCACATGCTGCATCCCGGCTCGCGCCACTCGCAGCCGGCATCGAGAAATATTTTCGGCAGTCCCTCGGCCTCGGCCTGCTTCTTCACCTGCTGCGAACCGGGCACCACGAGAACACGCGTGGATGGATTCACCTTTCGTCCTTTGATGACGCGGGCCGCTTCGCGCAGATCGGAGATGCGCGCGTTGGTGCAGCTTCCGATGAAGACCACATCCACCGGGCGGCCCAGCAGCGGCTTGCCCGGCTCCAGCCCCATGTACTCGAGCGCGTGCGCGAGCGCCTTGCGCGAGGACTCATCTTCCATGTCACTCAACTGCGGCACCGGCGCGCCGATAGCGATGCCCATGCCGGGGTTGGTGCCGTAGGTAATCATCGGCTCCATCGTGGAAGCGTCGAGCGTAATTGTCTTGTCGTACTTCGCGCCGGCGTCGGAGGGGAGCGACTTCCAGCGCTTCACGGCGTCGTCCCACGCCGCTCCCTTGGGAGCGAACTCGCGGCCGGCCATGTACTCAATGGTCGTGTCGTCGGGCGCGATCATGCCCGCTTTGGCACCGCCTTCTATCGACATATTGCAGACGGTCATGCGCCCGTCCATCGACAGTGCGCGCATGGCGCTGCCCGTATATTCCAGCACACTGCCCACACCGCCGCCCACGCCGATTCTGGCGATCAGCGCGAGAATAATATCCTTGGCGGTAACGAAGGGCTTCAGCACTCCGTCGATGCGGACCTCGAACGTCTCGGGCTTGCGCTGCAACAGACACTGTGTGGCCAGAACATGCTCCACCTCGGTGGTCCCGATGCCGAAGGCCAGCGCGCCGAACGCGCCGTGCGTGGAGGTGTGACTGTCACCGCAAACGATGGTCATGCCCGGCTGCGTCAATCCCAGCTCCGGGCCGATGATATGCACGATGCCCTGATGGGGGCTGCCGAGCCCATGCAGCGGGATGCCGAACTCGCGGCAGTTGTCGTCGAGCTGCTTGATCTGCTTGGCGGCCATGGCGTCGGCGATGGGCAGCGAGCGGTCATGCGTGGGAATGCTGTGATCCGCCGTGGCCACGGTGCGCGAGGGCTGCCGGACCTTCAGCCCCTGATCGCGCAACGCCGAGAACGCCTGCGGCGAAGTGACCTCATGGATCAATTGCAGATCAATGTAGAGCACCGCCGGGCAATCCGGCTCCTCAATGACCAAATGGTTGTTCCATATCTTCTCAAACAAAGTTTGCGGCGCGGCCATAACGATTCCTTCCTATGCTCCCAGGCCCTATGCTCCCGGCCTGGTCTTTCCCGGTAGCCCTCGGACACGGATGCCCCCAAGCGTGCAGTGGATAACTTCTAATTATACCCGGCATCGGCCACCAGATGCCTTGGATTTCAAGCAAACACTGAAGTCGTGCCTTGAAGAAAACAGGAACAGATGGGTCCGGTTTGTCATGCCCGGTGATCGTCTCGGTCACTGCGCAATGCCGGTTCGCAGACGTTTGTTGGCGTAGCGGACGAGCGCCTCCACCTCTGCTGGTGTGGACAGTTGGCCGTCCAGCGCGAGCATGGAGATGCCATGGACGACGGACCAGATGTAACGTGCGAGCTGTAGCGGATCATCGTTAACAATGAGGCCACGCTGTTGCTGCTCGACGATGGCATCGACCAGCGCATGGAAGGCGTCAGCGCCGGCAACGTTCACCTCGCAGTCCTCGTTGCCGGGCGGGACTACACCGCCGAACATTACCCGGTAATGCGCCGAATGGGCGACCGCGAAGCGCACGTAGGCAGCACCCATTGCTTCGAATCCTTCGCGTCCGCGTCCGCGCGCATCCCACTCTTCCACTAACGCCGCCCGGAGCATCCGGAAGCCCTCCGAGGCTACTGCGGTCAGCAACGCTTGCTTGTCAGCGAAGTGGCGATAGAGTGCCGTCCGGGAAACGCCCAGCCGCTCACCTACGCCTCGGAGGGTCAGAGCCGCAATCCCCTGCTTCTGAATTGTGCGGACAGCCTCCTGGAGCATCGCGCGCGCCAGGTCGCCATGGTGGTACCGGCTGGGAGGTTTGCGGGCGGGTCTGGAAAGTCGGGGACGAGGCATTGCTCATACTAGAATATTTGTGTTGACATCGTCAACATAGATAACTATCCTTATGTTGACAGTGACAACATTAAGCGAGTGCTCAAAAAATCAGGAGGACACCATGCCAACAATCGCACACACCGACCGGCTAAAGGAAAATCTTGCGGGACGAGTGCGCCCTGCGCCAGCAAGCAAGGCAGGACGAGAGGGGGACGCGGTACTTGCTGGCCAGCAAGCACAGGTGGGCCAGCGAGCACAGGCCAGTGAGTCTCCCCTGGTTCACATTCACGGATTCCTGACTCGCTTGTGGAGCACCGATCCTCTGCTGACTGGCACAGGCCTGTTCCTGCTGGCACTGCTGGTGCCGTCATCGCTAGGAATTTGGCTTGATCCCCGAGAAATCGCCGGTGCCCCGGCCTGGCTCAAGCCGGCCAAGTTTGCGCTCTCAACCGCCGTCTACACGCTCACTCTCGCCTGGGTGTTTAGCTATCTGCCCGATTGGCCTCGAACACGCCGCATCGTGGGGCGCGCCACCGCGGTGGTGATGCTTCTTGAAGTCGCCATCATTGACCTGCAAGCCGCGCGGGGAACGACCAGTCATTTCAATGTGAGTACGCTGCTCGATGGAATCCTGTTTACGGTTATGGGGATCGGAATTTTCACCCAGACCTTCGCCAGCATTGCCGTCGCGGTGGCCCTGTGGCGCCAGCCGTTTGCTGATCGCGCGATGGGCTGGGCGCTTCGCCTGGGCATGGCGATCACCATCGTCGGCGGACTGAGCGGCGGACTGATGACCCGTCCGACGAAGGCACAGCTTGACGAGGCCATAGCCACCCAGCGCCTCACTCTTGTCGGCGCGCACACGGTGGGTGCCCCGGACGGCGGCCCGGGGCTGCCGGTTACCGGCTGGAGCACACGTCATGGAGACTTGCGTGTCCCGCACTTCGTGGGCCTTCATGCGCTACAGGCGTTGCCGCTCCTCACGCTGATCTTCCTGCACCGCCGCAATGAAACTTCGCGCACACGTTTGGCGCTGGCCGCCGCGGCGATCTATGCGTTGGTGTTCGTGGCACTGCTGATCCAAGCTCTGATCGGCAGTCCGCTGGTCGCGATCGGATAAGGGAGAGGACCGGTACGGTTGACCTGCCCGGCGATTTCGATACCAGCCGAAGTGAGAGAGAATCTCATGAGGGAGGTATTTTAATATGCCGATGCAGAGGTACAAACCAGAGCAGATCGTAACGGTGTTGCGGCAGGTTGAAGTGGCGGTGGCCAGCGGGAAGACAACGCCGCAAGCGTGCAAGGAAGCCGGGATCACGGTGCAGAGCTGAGAGATGAATGTCTGAATGGA
>SHUM01000088.1 GCA_009691245.1 Acidobacteriota bacterium
ACCAATGTCGAAACCAGTTACGCATAATCATCCCTAATCCGCCCCATCATTCACTCGGGCACGCTGGCACTCGGGCTCATCACATGGGCCACCGTCTACTTCACCAGGTCGATGGCGGGAAATGCCGACCCTTCATGTTCCGCGATGGCCACGATCTCCACGCGCAATGCGGACCGCGCCCGCGCGATGCGCGATTTCACTGTTCCGGGCGCCAGATGCAAAATGTCCCCTAACTCGTCGTAACTTAATTCTTCCATCTCGCGTAAAACTAAAATCGTGCGGTGCGCTTCGTCGAGCCGCGCCAGCCCGCGCTGCACCAGCGTCTGCGTCTCCTGTGTCAGCATCCCATCGAGCGCGCTAGGCCGGTCGCTCGCCGCTTCGGGATAAGTGAACTCCGCGCCCGCCGCTGGCTCCATCGGGCATTCCTGCTTGCGATGCCGCCGCCACCAGCGGTTCTGGTTCGATGCGGTGTTGAGCGTGATGCGGTAGAGCCAGGTCTTGAGCGTGCACTCGCCGTGGAACTGCGCGATGCCGCGATAGGCTTTGAGGAACGCCTCCTGCACCACATCGGAGGCATCGCCGCGATTGCGCATCAGTCGGCAGGCGAGCCGGTGCATCATCGGCGTGTATTGCTCAACCATCCAATCGAAGTCTTCTTGTGATCCCGCACGAAGTGCGGCGATACGCACCACTTCTTCGCGGCTCACAGAACTTACCCGGTCGTTGAGAGAAAGGTTGAGCAGGCTGGAGAACAGGCGGCTCATAACTTCAAGATAGTCCTTTCGCAACCGTACTGCAACAAGGCCTTTCACTTACTCTGACCCCGTTGCGGGGGAAATGTTCCGAGCGTAGTCCAACCGAGCCGTGACCAGAAGGGAGAGGTGGCCAGCAGTCTGGGGTGTCCCTTCTGGCCGCCACTCTCTTCTGGTCGCGGCTCGGTTGGACTAGACAAACAAAAACCGTCGCCCCAGTTGGAGCGACGGTTCTATTGTTCCACGTAAGCAATTGATTATACTGGCACAGTCTATTCCTCTACGCGGTCCGCTTCATTGCGTCCTTGCCGCTGCCGAGTGCCGCCTGAGCCGCGGCTAGGCGGGCGATGGGGACTCGGTAGGGTGAGCAGCTTACGTAGTCCAATCCCACCATATGGCAGAACTCGACCGAGCTGGGGTCGCCGCCGTGCTCGCCGCAGATGCCGATCTCAATCGTCGGGCGCGCCTTGCGACCTTTCTCCTTGGTGAGCTTGATTAGCTCGCCCACGCCGGAACGGTCGAGTTGCGAGAAGGGGTCTTTCTCCAGCACGCCATTCGTGGTGTAGGCCTCGAGGAACTTGCCGCTATCATCGCGGGAAAAGCCGAAGGTGGTTTGCGTCAGATCATTTGTCCCGAAGCTGAAGAACTCGGCGTCGAGCGCAATTTGATCGGCAACCAGCGCGGCGCGCGGAACTTCGATCATGGTGCCCACCATGTACTTCACGCGCATTCCCTTCCTGGCGAACACTTCCTCGGCGACGCGGTCGCAGATGGCCTTTTGCAGCGACAGCTCTTTGCGGCTGCCGACCAGCGGAACCATGATCTCGGGGATGACCGACTTGCCTTCCTTGGTCACCTGGCAGGCCGCCTCGATGATGGCACGCGCCTGCATCTCGGTGATCTCGGGGTGTACGATGCCGAGGCGGCACCCGCGCAGGCCGAGCATGGGGTTCAGTTCATGCAGTTGCTCGACACGTGCCAGCAACGCTTCCTTCTGCTTCAAACCTTTCGCCCCGCGCTTGCGGCGCAGCAGCGCGATCTCTACCATCAAGTCCTCGCGCTTGGGCAGGAACTCATGCAGCGGGGGATCGAGCAGGCGGATGATCACCGGCAGCCCTTGCATCACGCGGAACAAGCCGACGAAGTCCTTGCGCTGCATGGGCAACAGCTTCGCCAACTCCTTGCGGCGGGCCTTTTCGGTGTCGGCCAGAATCATGGCCTGCATGTGGCGGATGCGGTCCTCGGCGAAGAACATGTGCTCGGTGCGGCACAGCCCAATGCCCTCCGCGCCGAACTTGCGGGCGACGGCGGCGTCGCGCGGGATGTCCGCGTTGGCGCGCACGCCGAGCTTGCGGAACTCATCGGCCCAGCTCATGAACTTGGCGAACTCTCCGCTGTTGGGATCGGGTTCCATAGTCGGCACCTGTCCTAGAATGACGCGGCCAGTCGAGCCGTCCAGCGTAATCCAATCGCCCTCTTTCAGGATGAGCTTGCCGATGGTCATCAACTTCTTGCCGGCTTCCACCTGAATGTTTCCTGCGCCCACCACGCAGCATTTGCCCATGCCGCGGCCAACAACTGCCGCGTGGCTGGTCATGCCGCCGCGCGAGGTCAGGATGCCCGCCGCCACTTCCATGCCGTGGATGTCATCGGGCACAGTTTCGAGGCGCACCAGAATCACCGGATACTTCTTGGCCTGCTTCACGGCGTCTTCAGCCGAGAACACGATGCGGCCCACCGCCGCGCCCGGCGACGCGGGCAATCCCGTGGCGATGACCTTCAGCGGCTTCGACTCATCGAGGATGGGATGCAGCAGTTGATCGAGCTGGCTCGGCTCGACGCGCATCAGCGCTTCCTTCTTGTCGATGAGACCTTCCTCCACCATGTCCACCGCCGCGCGCACGGCGGCCTTGCCGGTGCGCTTGCCGTTGCGCGTCTGCAGCATGTAGAGCTTGCCTTCCTGGATGGTGAACTCAAAATCCTGCAAATCTTTGTAATGCTTTTCGAGGCGCAGAGTGGTCTCGCGGAGCTGGTCGTAGACCTCCGGCATGATGTCGCGCAGCTTGATGATGGGGATGGGCGTGCGAATGCCCGCGACCACATCTTCGCCCTGCGCGTTCATCAGGAACTCGCCGTAAAATTCCTTCACGCCCGTCGAGGGGTTGCGCGTGAAGCCCACACCCGTGCCGCTGGTCTCGCCCATGTTGCCGAAGACCATGGCTTGCACATTCACCGCCGTGCCGAGCGACTCGGAGATCGCATTCATGCGGCGGTAGTGGGCCGCGCGCGGGTTATACCAGGAGCGGAACACGGCGTCGCGCGCCATCACCATCTGGTCGCGGGCGTTCTGCGGGAAGGGCTTGCCGGTCTTCTTCTGGACCAGCTTCTTGTAGTCGGCGATCACTTCCTGCAACGCCTTGGCGTCGAGGTCGGTGTCGAAATGCACTTTACGTTTCTTCTTGGCGGATTCAAATACGTGATCGAAGTCGGCTTTAGAAACTTCCAGAACCACGTTGCCGAACATCTGAATGAAGCGGCGGTAGCAGTCGTAGGCAAAACGCTCATTCTTCGTGCGCGTGGCGTGGACCCTCACCGTGGCGTCGTTTAGGCCCAGATTGAGAATTGTGTCCATCATGCCCGGCATGGAGAATTTCGCGCCGGAGCGCACGCTGACCAGCAGAGGATTTTCATGGGAGCCCAGCTGGGCCCCTGTTGCGGCTTCGAGTTTGTCGAGCGACGCCCACATCTGCTGCTCCAGCTCGGCGGGCAGCTTGCTCTTATTCTCCATATACAAGCGGCAGGCGGCGGTCGAGATGGTGAAGCCGGGGGGGACGGGAAGACCCGCGTTGGTCATCTCGGCCAAACCGGCGCCCTTGCCGCCGAGGATGTCTTTCACGGTGCCGGGCATCGTGCCGTGGCCCTCGGCCTTGCCTTCGCCAAAAAAATATACAAACTTCTCGCTCATGGTGTTTCCTCCTGGAATTCGTCAGTCCCCGCGCATGTTTATGCCCTGCTATCAGAGCCCCGACCGCGAGGGAGGGGGCACGTTCAACAGGCACCCATTGCCGGCCAGCGTGCCCCCTCCCTTACGGTCAGGGCTCTGATGCGCGCTAGGCTGGCTTGGACTCGCGGGGAACTATTTCAGAAAAATCAGCAATCGTTGAAAATCCGTTTAACAACATATCCAGCAAACAAAGCCGATTGGTGCGTATATCGAGATCAGGGTCCATCACCAAAACCTTGTCGAAGAACAGGTCCACCGCCGGGCGCAGCGAGGCGATCATCTGCAACGCGCCGGTGTAATTCCCCGAACTTTTCTCGCGGGCCACCTGCTCGAAAACCTCTTCGTATTTCGCGTGGAGGGCTGTTTCTTCGGCCATGCTGAACAACTCGGGTTGCGGCCTGCCGCTAGTGAATCCCTGCGACTTTCTGGCCTGCTCAATGATGTTCTTCATGCGCTTGAAGGATGCCGCCAGCGGCTCGAAGTCTTCCGTGGTGCGAATGAGCGCCACGGCTTCCACGCGCTTTAGAATATCGGCAACGTCATCGTTCGTTGCGGCTGAATCACTTCCACTTGCCTGAAGAACCGCGGCCACTTCGTCGTAGGCGAAGCCGCGTACCTCGCGGAGATAATATCGCAGACGATCCTCGAAGAAGTCGATCAGCGGCTGGCGCGCCGCGGCGTCGGTCCAGGCTTCGGCTTCGCCCATGCGCTGGGCATAACGGTACACTTCGCAGCCCGCGCCGACCAGGCCATCAATGGTCAGGGGCAACTGCTTTTCCGCGAGAATGCGAATCACTCCCTGCGCGGCGCGCCGCAGCCCGAACGGGTCTTTCGATCCCGTCGGCGCGAGGCCCACGCCGAAGCAGCCGACCAGCGTGTCCATGCGGTCGGCGAGCGAGAGGATGTTGCCGCCCAGGCTCCGCGGCAGCCCATCCTCCATGCTTTGCGGCAGATAGTGATCGTAGATGGCTGTCGCTATGGACTCGGAAAGATTCTCGCGCCGCGCGCTGAGGCCGCCGATGATGCCTTGCAGCTCGGTGAATTCTTTTACCAGATCGGTGGTGAGGTCGCACTTGGCCATGCGTGCCGCCTGCATAATATCGGTCTGCATCTGGGGATCAACAACGAATTGAGAATGCCGCAAGCCACTCACCAGCGCATCCGCAAGCGCCTGCATACGGGAGGATTTTTCGAAGTACGACCCCAGCTTTGCTTGGAACGTAACATTGCGAAGCGATTCGAGACGGTTCTGCAAGGCGGTCTCGCCATCGGCTTTCCAGAAAAACTGGGCGTCGTTGAAGCGGGCGCGCAGGACGCGCTCATGGCCGTGGCGAATCACGCCGGTGCTATCGCCATCCGATTCCAGCACGGCAATAAATCGCGGCGCCAGCTTTCCCGCCGCATCCTCGACGGCGAAGTATTTCTGGTGGCCGCGCATCACGGTAATCAGGACTTCTTCAGGCAATGATAGATAGGCAGGATCAAACCCACCCAGCAGCGGCGTGGGATGCTCGGTCAGATAGGTGTGAGTCTCCAGCAGCTCCGGGCTGGGCTTCAGCTTCAATCCATTTTCAAATTGCAAAAGGCGGGCGGCTTCATCCAGTATGCGCGCACGGCGCTCGCTCGGATCGAGCAGCACGCCGTTGGATGCGAGCGTCTGGCGATAGTCGGCGAACGTCTTCACGGCAAGCAAGGGCTTGCCGCCGGATTTAGATAAGTTGCGATGGCCGAACGTGGTCTTCCCGGATTTCACATTGCCGATGGAGCAGGGAATCACGCGCCCGCCGCACAGCGCCAGGAGATTGCGAACCGGGCGAATGAACTGTGTGCCGGTTTTGCCTTCGGCGGCGGAGTCCCAGTGCATGGTGCGCGGAAAGTAGATGCCCTTCACCGCCTGCGGAATCAGTTCGCTTAATATCTCAATCGCGGGCCGGCCGCGGCGCGTTACGCGCACGCTCAAGTATTCGCCTTTGGGCGTGGTAACAACTTTCAACTTGTCAGGAGTCGTCCCGTTTTTGGCGGCAAATTGAATGGCCGCGGGGGTGGGATTGCCCTGGGCGTCGTAGGCGATTTTCTTCGGCGGTCCCTGCACCGCTTCCTTTACGGTGGGTTGCTTCGCGGCAATGCGTGGACAAAAGGCCACCAGCCGCCGCGACGTGGCGAACGTCTGAAGTTCCAGCGGGCCTTCGGGCGCCAGATTGTTTTCGGTGAGTCCCTTTTCCAGATGCTGGCGCAGATCACGCAGCGCGCCGGGAATCATCCACGCGGGGATTTCTTCAACGCCCAACTCCAGGAAGAACTCTTGATATTTTTCTTTCACAGTCGATTCTTTTCTTTCTGATCCGATGTCTGCTTAATTGCCGGAATGCACGCGTTGCTGGGGAATCTCGATCCTGGGCTGTTGCATATACGCCGCAGCCACGCCACAGGCCAGTTGCCGCACGCGACCGATGATTCCCGCCCGCTCGGTAACGCTCAACGCGCCGCGTGAGTCGAGCAGGTTGAACAGATGCGAACACTTAAGAACCAGTTCATAAGTGGGCAGGACGGGGAAGCGGCCTCGTGCCACATCATCGTCCTTGATTTCAGCAAACGCCGCTAGCAGGCGCTTCGCTTCCTTCTCATAAAGATTAAACTGCGCCCAGAGCATCTCCACGTCGGCCATCTCGAATTGATAGACGGAAAACTGCAACTCCTCGCGCCAGCGAACCTGCCCGTATGAAGTGGTCTCGTTCCAGCGCAGCGAGTAGACGCTATCCACGTCCTGCAGGAAGGCCGCGATGCGCTCGATGCCGTAGGTCAGCTCGACGGAGATGGGATTCAGATCAATGCCGCCACACTGCTGGAAGTAAGTGAACTGCGTGATCTCAAGTCCATCCAGCATCACCTGCCAGCCGAGTCCCCACGCGCCCAGCGTGGGATTTTCCCAGTTGTCTTCCTCAAACTTCAGATCGTGATCGCGCAGGCGAATGCCCAGCGTCCCCAGACTTTGCAGATAGAGGTCCTGAATGTCAGAGGGCGGCGGCTTCAGGATCACCTGCATCTGCATGTGCTTGTAAAGGCGATTGGGATTCTCGCCGTAACGCCCGTCATCGGGACGGCGGCTCGGTTGGACGTAAGCCACGCGATAGGGATCTGGGCCGAGCGCGCGCAGAAACGTCTCCGGGCTGCTGGTGCCCGCGCCCACTTCCATATCAAAAGGTTGCTGCAGGATGCAGCCGAGCTCGGCCCAGTAGGCGCTCAAGTCGAGGATCAGGCTCTGCAGTGTGCGCGCTGGGGAAGTTTTCTTGTTGGCAGGCAAGTGTTTATTCTTTCGTGGCGCTGTGAATCAGCAATCGTTGAATTCCCAAACCAGTCGTCATTCCGAGCGTAGCGAGGAACCTGCTTTTCGCCCGATCATCCCATCTCGTCCAACTGGCGGCTGGTAACCAGCTTGCGCTCCAAGTGGCGTTCCATCTGCTGGCCAAGAAACCTGCGCAGTTCCGCGCCGGTTGAGCGGGTCCAGCCTTCCTGCTGGATCTCCGCCAAAGGTGCGGTCAGCATACTGCGGGCTAACGCGCGCGAGGCCGGGTCGAGCGTCCAACTGTCCTCGCCACGGCAATTGCGGCAGAGCAGGCCATCCCATTGCGGACGAAACCAGCAATGCTGGTCGGTGGCGATCTCCTCGTGGCAGCGGATACATTCTCCGAATGGCGGCAGAAATCCCGCCAGCCGCACCGCCCATAGATCGAAATAAGTCAGCGGCCGCCAGATGTCTCCCGTGCGACCGATCTCCGTGCTGACCAGCGCCACGAGGCGGAAGAACGGCTCATTCGGTTCATGCTCGGGCAGCATCAGTTCGCAGACTTCGGAGATGCAACTGCCGCCCACGATCTGCTCATAACTGGGTTGCGCGCCGCAAAACGATTCCAGCAGGTCGCACGCTTCCAGCCGGGCCATCCCGCCGTGTGGCTTCTCCGCGTAGCGCAGCCGCACATGGGAGAGCATTTCCAGCGATGCGCCAAACCGCTTCACGCTGCGCCGGGCGTATGGCGCTACTCCGCGCAGACGTCCTTCGGAGCGGGAGAAAAAACTGACGATCTTGTCCGCTTCCTGCAGGGGCCAGGTCCGCAAAATGATCGCTTCGGTTTCCTTAGCTGCCATGGGATTCGAAGCTAATGATTACCCGCGCGGTTCGCGTGGGCCACTAAGCCCTCTGGTAGGATTCGATTGCCTCGCGCCGCTCCATAATCCGAAAGCTTAAAGTTATCACAGTTGGCAATATGGGGCAATTGAAGAGTAAATCATGTGAACCATAATTATAAATTTTGTTAATACCCAGTAACGGCTGGCTGGAGGGCGGATATTCGAGGTTAATATGAGTAGTGGCACTCCGGCGGGAGGTGAGCGGCGATGGCAGGATCAAAAAAGCTGCAAGATATTGAACAACGGCTGGAGCAGACCGAACAGCAGTTGCAGATGTTGCAGAATATCAGCCGGCTGATGGTCCGCAAGATGACCCTGGCGGAGGTGTTGCAGGAAGTTGTCGCCCTGGTGAAAGGCGCTACCGCCGCCGATTCCTGCCTGATCTATCTGCATGACGGCGACGAGATGGTGCTGTGCGCATCGGACTCGCCGCACCCGGCCCAGATCGGCCATATTCGCCTCAAGTTCGGCGAAGGCATCACCGGATGGGTGGCCAAGGAGCGGCGCATGGTGGCCATCTCGCAGGGCGCCAACAAAGACCCGCGCTTCCGCGTCTTCCACGATCTACCGGAAGATGCCTTCGAGGCGTTTCTCTCCGTACCCGTCATCGTGCGCGGCGAAGTGGTGGGCGTGATCAACGTCCAGCACCGCCAGATGCACCGCCACACAGGCAGCGAACTCGAGATGATGCTGACGGCTGGCGAGCAGGTCGGCTGCGTGATTGTCCTGGCCGAAATGGGCGACGTAACTTACTCGGCGCTCCACCCCGTCGAGCGCATCCTTAATAGTCCACCCAAGTCCAGCCCACCGAAGATGCAGTGAGTGTGAATTCGAGCCGCGACCCTGAACGCCATATTGATGGCGTTCAGGGAGCGACCCCGATGCGCCTGGTCCCCGGTGTGCTCGCCGGGGTCCAAACTCTCCGCGTTGTCCAAATCATCCACTTCTCAGTATTTCGCGAAACTCCCGGAGTTTGCGGTCCGTGCGGCAATCGCCCGCAATCGTCGGAAGCGTCCACCCAATCCGAGCT
This sequence comes from Acidobacteriota bacterium, assembly GCA_009691245.1. Taxonomy (NCBI): domain Bacteria; kingdom Pseudomonadati; phylum Acidobacteriota; species Acidobacteriota bacterium. Next base: position 8,972 of record SHUM01000088.1, read on the forward strand.
GTCGGCAGCGACGAAATCCGCGGAGTTTACGGCGTTCGCGGCGCGAGCGGCGGGAATCGCGTATAGTGATTCGCCATCCTCTGTCGGGAAAAAAGGGAAGCCTGAGCTGCACGATATATTTCTAGCGAGTAAATCTGAATCAGCGGTATGCTTGCAACTTTTGCCGTGCGGAATCAAAGGCGTTCTGCCTGGGGGCGCTTGTTGTATTGTCCATCGTGTGAAATTCGCGCAGTTCAACCTGTCCCCTTTTTCGTCCGTGAAATTTATGTTGCTGTTCTGGGACACTTTGATATCATGGCTGAAATATGATATCAAAAAGTCCCAGCGGGTCGAATGGAAAGTCTGGCAACGATATCCTCGTAAGGAATGTCCCTGGGGAAATTCACGAGTGGATACGGGGAGGTTTGGAAAAAACTCGTATGAGCCGGCAAGAATTTATGATTGCCGCGCTCGACCAGCTCCGTGAATCGGACCTTCAAAGCCAGCTTCCACTCTTCACTCAGAAATTCGTTCCAGTCGAAACTGCTATTCCAGGGGCGTTGCCATTCAAATTCATTGATCTGTTCGCTGGCATTGGTGGATTCCGAGTAGCGCTTCAAAGGCTGGGCGGCGAGTGCCTCTTCAGTTCTGAATGGGACGAGTTTGCACAGAAGACATACAGGAA
>SHUM01000089.1 GCA_009691245.1 Acidobacteriota bacterium
GCGGCTGCCGGAGCGGCCACCACGAAGGCGAATGCGGCGATCGAAACGCCGTCTCCTGTGGAAGACAACAAGCAGATGGCTCCGGTCTCGGCAGGCTTCTCGATCGGGCACATGGCCCCACTGCAATGCGGCACCGCACTGGCCACGTCCACGGGAGCCGCCTCGGGTGCGTCCGGCACGGGCGAGTCCGTCGGACTCTCCGCGCACACCATCCACAGCCCGTTCAAAGACAACGGGACCAGCAGCACGAGAGTGGCAAATCTGCGTAACATGACCGTTTGTGAATAGTGAACGATGCGGAGTCGCCTGTCAAGCGCCAATAGAAATTGGCATTGGAGGGGCCTGACTTAAGGAGTGATAAGTGTCTGGCCCGCCAGCAATTCTTCCAATTCCTGCACGAAGCGGCGATAGTTTTCGAGCGGCGCGCCCTCGGCGGGCACTTCCTGTGCCTTGTGTACGAACACCTGCCGTCCGTTGCGCTCAATCAGCAGGCCGATCTGTTCGTCAATTAAGAGTCCCGGCGCGGAGAAGCGCGTCCAGCGCCCATCGGGAAGCAGGTCCAGCAACATTACGCAGTTGTATTTCACCGCGCCGAGCTGCTTCGGATAAGCCTCAAACACCCGAAACGTAAATTCGCGCCGCACGAGTTGTCCCAAAAATTCCATAGGGCTTTCTATTGTAGAAAGTAACCAATCAGCCAGTAAGACAAAATCGCCGCGACTGCCACCCAGATGACGATGATCACTGCCACGGCCCAGCGACTGCGCGGCTTGTTTAACAATTTGGTCAATTGGTGCTCCGCCGCCCGCGCGCGGCAATCGGCGAGCACCTCGGGCGGGATCATTTTGCAGGCGATCCACACGCCCAGCGGCACCAGAATCACATCGTCAAGATGCCCGATAATGGGAATGACATCAGGAATCAAATCAATCGGTGAAAACGCGTAAGCCACCACCAGCGCGGCAAACGCCTTGGCATACCACGGCGTGCGCGCATCGCGGCAAGCCAGGTACAAGGCATACGCCTCCGCCTGAAACCTCCGCGCGCGAATGATCCATCCGCTAAGACTTCTCATTGGTAGACTGCCTTTTGAACGAATGCTGCCGGCGTACGCAATTCATGCCGAGTGGCCTTAAGAATTCTTGTTCAATTGAGCTGTCAACTTTTCCGCCTCCGTAACCGGCGCCTGGCAGGCGTAGTTCTGGCAGACGTAGGCCGTGGGCTGGCCATTGACCATCGTCTTGCCGGCCAGCAGCGGCACGGCCTTGGCGACCTCGGCGGCGTTGGGCCAGCGCGGGTCCAGCAGCGCGACCACCTTGTTGGGCCGGTACGAATTGGGCTGAGAGTTGGCCTGCTGCGAATTGCTCTGAGATGTCCCGTGGACCGCGCGCAGCAGCTCCGCCGTGCGCGGGTCATCCAGCGCGCCGACGATGGTGATCTCCTGAAAGCCCACGGTCACGCATTGGTGCCACGCCTCAATGCCGCACAGCAACAGTTCGTGCGCAAACGGTTGGCGCGCGGCCTGCCCGGAGAACACGGACAATGTCCCCGCGGCGCGCGTGTGCAGATCGTTGCGACCGAGCAGCAGGTGTAGCCGCAGCAGATTCATCGCCATCACCGAGTTGGCCGACGGGATCGCGTTGTCCGTGGCCAGCTTGCTGCGCACGATCAACTGCTCGTGATCGTCGGCGGTGAAGTAGAGTCCGCCGCCACTTTTCCCCGGGCTGCGGTCCCAGTAATGTTTGAGCGTGATGTCCAGGAGCCGCTCGGCCTCGGCCAGCCAGCGCAGGTTGCCCGTTACTTCGTACAGGCTGGTCAGCCCGTTGATGAAGAATGCGTAGTCATCGGCGTAGGCCATCAAGTGCGATTTGCCCGCGCGATGCGAACGCAGCAGACGCTTCTCTCCGTTGGCGTCCTGCTGCATATTTTTCAGGATGAAGTCCGCCGCGCGCTCGGCGGCATCCAGATAGCGCGCGGCGTTGGCCTGCTCCCCTTCGGTTGCGCGCAACACCGCGTAGCCCTTGGCCAGACTGGCTATCATCAGCCCGTTCCACGCGGTTAGAATTTTGTCGTCGAGGCCCGGCCGCACGCGCCGGTTGCGCACCGCCAGCAGCTTGGCGCGCGACTCACTCAGCCGCTGCTCCAACTCCTCGCGCGACATTCCCATCTGCCGCGCCGTCTCGTCCATCGGCTTTAGCAGGCGCAGGATATTCTTCGCGCCGTCGGGCACATGCGCGTCGCCGGGATGATCCCAATTTCCCAGCGCGGTAACGTCATAGACCTGCGCGAACAGCGCGCCCTCCTTCTCGCCCAGCGCCTCGATCATCTCGTCCCACGTCCAGATGTAGAACTTGCCTTCCTTGCCCTCGCTGTCGGCGTCCTCGCTGGAATAAAATCCTCCATCAGCGTGTTGCAGATCGCGCAGCACATAGTCAAAGATGCCGCGCGCCGTCGCCGCGAAATCCTCGCGCCCCGTAACCACGTGCGCGTCCAGATAGATCGCGCTGACCAGCGCCTGATCGTAGAGCATCTTTTCGAAGTGCGGGACCAGCCACTGCGGATCGGTCGAGTAGCGCGCGATGCCGCCGCCCAGGTGATCGTAGATGCCGCCGCGCTCCATGCGGTCCAGCGTCAATTCAATCAACTCCAATGCGGCAGACTTCCGCAACTCCTCCGAGTGCGGCAACATGCGCAGCAGCAGCTCCAGCGCCATGCTCGGCGGAAATTTATTCGACCCGCTGGCCAGCCCCCCGTGCCGCGCATCCATAGCCCGCACGATATGGCCGGCGGCCTCTGCGACAGCCTCCAGCGGCAGCAATCGCAGCGACCCCTCCGGCAGTTGCTCTTGTTTCTCCTCTGTGCCCTCTGCGTCCTCCGCGGTTAAATTCGCCGCCTGCGGCCCGCCCATCTTCGCCAGTATCTCGACCACCTTCTCGGCGTCGTTCACGATGTCGCGCTCGCGCTCCCGCCACAACTGCGCCAGTTGCTTTAGGACGCCCTTGAACCCCGGCCGCTGGGAATAATCGTCCGGCGGGAAGTAGGTCCCGCCGAAGAACGGCTTGCCCTCCGGTGTCAGCCATACACTCATTGGCCATCCGCCGTGCCCGCGCGTGAACATCACCGTGGCGTTCATGTAAATTTCGTCGAGGTCGGGCCGCTCCTCGCGATCCACCTTGATCGAGACGTAATGCTCGTTCAGGATTGCCGCGACTTCCTCGTTCTCGAAGCTCTCGTGCTCCATCACGTGGCACCAATGACACGCCGCGTAGCCGATGCTCAGGAAGATCGGCATGTTCCGCTCACGCGCCAGCTTGAGCGCGGCCTCGCCCCAGGGTTGCCAGTTGACGGGGTTGTGCGCATGTTGCAGCAAGTACGGGCTGGTCTCATGAATGAGTTGATTGGTAAATTTGTAGGTCACGTTCGCTCCAGAAATAGACTAAATTCCCACCTTATCATTAGAGCCGAGGCCAGGAATGGCGAAATCCCGACAGGGCTACTGTTTGCCACGGGCCTATTCGCCGGAAGTTGCATCTAAGTTAGTATGTACTTGGAATCTCATCTAATGGACTGAATACCATGAAAACGGCGGCGCTTTCGCTACTATTCGCATCACTGCTATGCGCGCAGGTGGAAAGCGACCCGTCCGTCTCGCCCACCCTGCGGATGGCGCTCGATCTGGCGCGGGAAAATTACCACGCCACCAACTACCAAGCCGCGCTGCGCATCATCGAGATGGGCGAACCGAAGATTCCCGGGCAGTGGGCGCTCATCGGCCAGTGCTATTTCCAGATGGGCGAATACAAGAAAGCCATCAGCGCGCTCGAGCAGGCCACCAAGGCCGCGCCGAAGAGCTCGTCCGATTGGAACTGGCTGGGTAAGGCGTACGGTCGTCAGGCCGAGACGGGCTTCAAACTTTCCGCGCCGTCGAACGCGTCGAAGGCCCGCCAGCATTTCGAGAAAGCCGTTGCGCTGGACCCGGCCAATCTCGAAGCCGTCGATGATCTGTTCGAGTATTTCCTCGAAGCCCCCGGCTTCCTCGGCGGCGGCGTGGACAAAGCCGCCAAACTCGCCGAAACGATTCGCGCCAAGTCGCCCGCCAAGTACGAAGCGTTGCAGGCGCGCATGGCCGGCAAGAAGAAGGATGTGGCAGCCGCCGAGCAGCATTGGCGCAAGGCCGCCGAGCTAGCCCCCGCCGAGCCCGGCGCGCTGGTGAATCTCGCCCAGCATCTCGCCCGCAACGGCAAGACCGTCGAAGCCGATCAGCTATTTGACAAAGCCATCACCGGCGGCCAGCCGTTCGTGAAATTCGAGCGCGCCAAGATACTCGCCGAAGGCAAACGAGACACAGCCAAAGCGAAGCAGTTACTCAACGAGTATCTCAAAGCCGACCTAACTGCTGATGACCCGCCACGCAGCGAAGCGCAGAAGTTACTCGCGAGTTTGAGCAAGTAGCAGAGCGGCAGACGGTCCGGAGCACCGGTAGGTGCAGTCAGAAAGTAGCCCGGTGCGTAAGCCTCTGGTAATAGGTCTTCATAAGCCAGATAGCCCGTAGGGGCGGCAGAAACGTTGACGCTCTGTCGCCCCTACGGGGCTCAATCATTTAACGTGTAATTAACCTAGGGCTTACGCCCTGGGCTAGAATCTGTCGCACCCTTCGGGTGCTCTGCGAGGAATGGAATCTTTATTCCTGAGGCTTCTCTTCGGGCGGCGGCTTGGGGATGGGCAGCGACGTATTCGTCAGGAGTGACTTACCCCCGGCGGTCGCAAATTGTAGCATCCTTTGATTGCCAGTGAGTAACTCACCTTTCTTCAACTCTTCATCCGTAGTCAGCAAGTAGACTCGCTCTCCGCTGCCCCACATTGTTCTGAACTGGTCCGTATCGATGAAGATGTTCGGCGCGCCGGGCGCATTTGATCCGTACTCCAAATTGTTGAAGTGGCCGTTCAGTAGCAGCGCGTCGCGGTCAGCATAAAACACTACGGATGAGAAAGGGTAGTAAGCGCCGTTGATGATGAGCTTGCCGGGCGGCGCGCTGCGCAGGGCCTCTGCCAGCGGACGTGATGACAGGTAAGGATCAAACGCCGTCATGGCGATGCGCGCCGCGTTGGTGAACAGGATCATCATCAGCGCAAAGGCCAGCCACGGCGGCGCAGCGGACCAATGGAAATGCGCCTCGGACCTGGACTCCCCTCCGCTCCTTTGCGTCATCTGCTTCCTATGCTTCGCAACATGAACAAAGCACCCCCCGGCCCCAATCGCAAAGGCCAGCGCCGCCAGTCCAAGCGGCAGCCGTAGATACGCGAAGCTACTCACTGTTAAGTCACTCATGTGCCCGAGTGAGAGTGTATAGGCGTCAGGATTGCTAGTGAGTGCGGATGAGATATCACCATCCGCCGGCAGTGACCAGACATGAGTGAGTAGTCCGGCGCAAGTCAGCGCGCCGAGTGACAGTAGGAATCCAGCAGTTACTGTCCCGTAGTGAATCAAGTGAGTTCGAGCGGATGACTCATCTTTCATCGCGCCATTAATGCCCGAGGCAATTAGTAGCGCCAGCGCAGGGTAGATGGGCATGGTGTAATACTCCTGCGAAGTTGAGAAGCTGAAGAAGACCAGCAGGAACAAGGCCCAGCAGACGGCCATCAGACGCACGCGCCCGGCGCGATCAACAGGCTTGAATGACAGGCGCAGCAAACTCGGCAGATAGACGCTCCACGGAAACAGCCACACCACATGCAGCAGCCAGAAGGGGATGAGCGGCACCGTGTCATAGTCCTTCGGCAGGCGCTCGCCGAGATAGCGCAGCAGATGCTCATTGATGAAGTAGCGCCAGAAGAAGCCGCGAAACACTCCTTCGCCACTTTGCAGCGTGAGGTCGAAGTAAGGCGGATTGGCCAGCGTCGCGGCCACATACCACGGCGCGGCAATGGCCAGGCCGATGGCGGTTCCCATGCCAAGTGTTTTCAAGAAATGATGGCTCCGCCACGCCTGTGCCGAAAATAACTGGCGAGAGGCGAGTAGATAGAAGAAGATCGCGCCAGCGGGCGCGACCAGTCCCAGCAGACCTTTCAGCAATAGTCCTGCGCCCAAGCCAACACCAAACAATATGATCCATCGTGTGCGATGCGGCTCGGTGCCATCCCTGTCTGGTTCCTGCAATCTCAAAAAGGCCCATACCGAGAGTGACACAGTGAGTGTCAGTATCACTTCCGGAATCAGGATGCGCGTGAACAGGTAGAGGCCGATGCAGGTGGCCAGAGTGAGTCCCGCGTAAAATCCCGTGCGCGCCGAGAATGCCCACCTGCCAAAACGCGCGGTCATCCAGCAGAGCAGAATCGCCGCCAGCGCGATGGGCATTCGCGCGGCCCAGTCCTGCACGCCGAAAATCGAGTAGGATGCGGCGATCAGCCAGTAAGTCAGCGGCGCTTTATCGAGATACACCAGGCCGTTCAGATGCGGCGTGATCCAATCGCCGGAGCGCAGCATGTTGCGGCCGATGGCGCCATGCACCGCGTCCACGTCATCCAGCAGCGACGGCGGGCTGATCGTGCCGCAAAGAAAAATGATGGCGGCAATGAGGACAACGATGAGCGGGCCGCGCCGCTCGATGATGGATAAGGTGGAGGTTCGTAAATTCATGGATCTGTTGCTGCCTGTCTCGCTGTCATTCCGTGCGTAGCGAGGAATCTGCTTTGGGTCTTCATACGGCGGCACAGCAGATTCCTCGCTGTGCTCGGAATCACAAACAGTAGCATTCGCTAGGAAAAATTGAAACCGGGATACGGCCCAATCGCCGACTACCATGCGCTTTGTGCGCCATTGTGCCACAGTGATCGCACACAGGGAATGTGACGTAGGAGAATCACATGAAAAAAGTAATATATGTGGCGTGCCTGACGGCATTGCTCGGCGTGGCGGTGTCTTCGCACGCGGCGGAGAGTTACCGCCTGATCAAGAAAATTCCTGTTGATGGCGTCGGCCAGTGGGACTATATCGGCATTGATGTGGCCAACCGGCACGTGTTCGTCTCGCACGGTCCGCAACTGGACATTCTGGACGCCGACACCTACGAGCATGTCGGCAAGATCGTCGCGCCCGGCGTGGATTTCTCGAAGCCCGAGACGTTGCGCGGTAACGGCGTGCGCGGCGGCGGCGCGGCTCCCGACCTCGGACGCGGCTTCATCCCCAACGCGCTGGACGGCTCGATGACCCTATTCGACCTGAAGACGCTGAAGGTGATCTCCATCGTGAAGGTCGGCGAAAATCCCGACGGCTACGTTTACGATCCGGCGACGAAACGCGCGTTCACATTCAGCAATCGGACCAAAGGCGGCATGGCCGTGGACATCGCTGACGCCAAGCTGGCGGGCCTCATTCCGCTGGGCAGCAAGCCCGAGGCCGCCGCGGCCGACGGCAAGGGCCACGTGTTCGTGGACATGCAGGAGACCAACATGGTCGCCAAGATCGACTCGCGCAAGCTGGTGGTGGAAGAGAGTTGGCCGACCGCGCCGTGCGAAATGCCCAGCAGCATGGCCATGGACGTGAAGAACAACCGCCTGTTTCTAGGCTGTCGCGGCAAGTCGCCCATGCTGGCGGTGATGGATGCGTCGAATGGCAAGATCATCACCACGCTGCCGATTGGCACCGGCACGGACGCGGCGGCGTTTGACGTGGAGAAAAAATTGATCTTCACTTCGAACGGCGAGGGAACCATCAGCGTGATTCAGCAGGAGTCGGCGGATAAATATAAAGTGGTCGAGACCGTGAAGACCGAGCCGGGCGCGCGCACCATGACGCTCGACACCAAAACGCACCGCCTCTTCCTGATTACCGCCGACCGCACCACGCCGCCCGCCACGCCGGAAAATCCGAATCCCGCCGCCGTGGTAACGCCCGGCACGTTTCGCGTGCTGGTCGTCGCCCCGCAGTAGGCGGCTACGCGACGAAAGCGAACAGAGCCGCAACCGTCAGGGAGCGGGGGTTGCTGCTCTCCAGCGAAAACCAACCCCCGCTCCTTGACAGTCGCGGCTCTGTTTATTACGGCTCTGTTTTACGCGTACACGCCGCGCAGGCGGGCCGCTGAGGCGACACGGTCGATGGCCAGCATGTAGGCCGCCATGCGCGGCCGCACATTTTCCTTGTCGGCGATCTTCATTACGTCGGCGAAGCTGTAGCGCATCACGCGGTCCAGCCGCTCGCGGACTTCTTGCAGCGTCCAGAAATATCCCTGGCGATCCTGCACCCACTCGAAGTAGGAAACAGTAACTCCTCCCGCGTTGGCCAATATGTCGGGCACTACGAAGATGCCGCGCGCGTCGAGTATCTCGTCGGCCTCCGCCGTAGTCGGCCCGTTGGCGCCCTCGACGACGATCTTGCACTGGAGCTTGTCGGCGTTGTCAGTCGTAATCTGATTCTCCGTCGCGGCGGGAAGCAGTATCTCGCATTCGCGCAGCATCAGTTCGCGGGGGTCAACTTGCTCCGCGCCGGGGAAGCCGACGAGCGTGCCGCGCTCCTTCTTCCACTCCATCAGCGCGACGATGTCGAGGCCCTGCGCGTTGTAAATTCCGTACTCGCGCTCGACGATGCCCACCACCGGGTACTCCTCCTGATAGAGATTTCGCGCCGCGAACGATCCCACATTGCCGAAGCCCTGCACGATCACGCGGGCGCGCTCGCGCGGAATGCGCAGGCGCTTGAGCGCCTCGTCGCACATCACCATGCAGCCGCGCCCGGTCGCGTCGGAGCGCCCGCGCGAGCCGCCCAGTTCGATGGGCTTGCCGGTAACCACGGCGGTCTCGGTGTGCCGCACGTGCATCGAGTAAGTGTCCATGATCCAGGCCATCACCTGCTCGTTGGTGTTGACGTCGGGCGCGGGCACGTCGCGCTGGGGACCGATGAAGTCGATCAGCTCGGCGGTGTAGCGCCGCGTCATGCGTTCGAGTTCCCCGCGCGACATCTTCGCCGGATCGCAGACGACGCCGCCCTTGGCGCCGCCAAACGGAATGTTCACCACCGCGCACTTCCAGGTCATCCACGAGGCCAGCGCGCGCACTTCGTCGAGCGTGACATCGGGCGCATAGCGGATGCCGCCCTTGCCCGGCCCGCGCGCGATGGAGTGCTGCACGCGGTAGCCGGTGAACATCTCGATCTCGCCCGAGTCCATGATGACGGGGATATGCACGATGATCTC
>SHUM01000090.1 GCA_009691245.1 Acidobacteriota bacterium
AGCTGGTGCATGCCGGTCTGGTTACTATCTTCGATGTGTCTGAGGACGAGCAGGGAAATCCCTACATCGTTATGGAGTACGTGGACGGAGAGACGCTGGAGGAGGCGCTCACGCCGCGCTTCGGCAAGCAGTTGCTGAACCTGAGTCAACGGTTGGATGTGGCCATTGAAATTGCACATGCCGTGGACTATGCCCATTGCCGGGGCATCATTCATCGCGACCTGAAGCCGTCCAACGTGCTGCTGACCGCCGATCTGCATACCAAGGTGGTGGACTTCGGCATCGCTCGCCTGGTTGATCTGAATCGTGCGGAGTTGAATTATATTGATGGGCAGGCGCAGGCCAGTGAAGGTGACAGCGGCGTGCCGGGCACGCCCGAGTTTGTGGCTCCTGAACTGTTGCATGGCATGGCTGCGGCGCGATCCAGCGACATCTTTTCTCTCGGTGTGACGCTCTACTGGATTTTCACCGGGGACCTGCCATTTTCGGGGCGCTCTGTTACCGAGATTATCTACAACGGGGCGCATAATCAGCCAGCTCCCGTCCGCCAGCTTAATTGGGCTCTCCCATCGGAACTGGATGCCGTGCTCCGCCGCTGCCTGGCGAAGGATCCCGGCGCGCGTTACCGCTCGGCGGGCGAGTTGGCCGCGGACCTTCAGGTGTTGCGCTACGCGCACAATACGCAGGCACCCAGTGGCTTGGCAAATGACGCTCAGTTGCCCCGCGCGCTGGCTGGATGATTCAAGCTTCCTCCATCCACCTTTCGTGAAATCCACTAAGAAGCTGTGGCATCATCGCTCATTTCGCGTGGCAGTGGTTTTGCAATCAGGGCCGCCGGCATCTCAAAGTCTTTCTCCGTGTCCGCAGCGTGGCCCGTGGCGCCGTCCTCTTGGGGGCGCTGTTGGCGGCCTTGAGACTCACGAAAATATCTGGCGAAAATATCTGGAATTGCGCATCGCAATTTTTACTGAACAGAGTCACAATATCCATGACCGTTCCATTGCGTTTTCGCAGGAGGCAAATCCGCTTATGATTGCCGCCGTTCTCGCCGTCATTCTTTCCGTTGCCATCGCCGCGCCAGCTCTGGCCGCTAGTTTGCCTGCGGAGCGCGAGGAGTATCTGTTGTCGCAGATGCAGGCGCAGGGAGTGCCTCGCGAACAAGCCGAGGCGCTGCTTTCCGACAACCGCGTGGAAGTGTTTCCGCCTCGCGTGGTCGCGGCACGCGATATTGATTGGGACAAGATTATCGCCGGGCTGGTGGCGCCCGCCTCGGTTCGCCAGGGCGTGGACTTCGTGGCGCGCTATGGTCATACGCTCGATGCCGCCGAGGCGCAATATGGCGTTGCGGAGGAAATCATCGTGGGCCTGTTGCGCATGGAGAGCAACTTCGGGCGCAACACCGGCAACTACGTGGTCTTCAATGTGTTCTATACGCTGATGGTCCAGCGCGAGGAAGAGCGCCGCTGGAAATTTGCCGCGGACAATCTGGCCGCGCTGGCGGCCTATTGCCAGAGGCGCGGCGGCGATTGCTTTGCCGTGAAGGGTTCCTACGGAGGTGCGCTCGGCGCCGCGCAATTTCTGCCGTTCTCGGTGATGCAGTGGGGAGCGGACGGCGATGGTGATCAGATTATTAATCCTTTCCTGATGGAAGATGCCATCCACAGCGCGGCAAACTTTCTGGTGAAGCACGGCTGGCATGACGATGCGACCGCCGCGCTGGGCAAGTACTACGGCCAGACCGTCGGTTATCCACGCGCGATCGAGTCCTACGCGGAGGCGTTGCGCACGGCCCTGGGCCGCGCGCCGCTTGCCGACACAGTTTCGGCACCTGCTCCGAACTAATCCCCCTGATTGCTGATGGCGTAGCCGAGCCGCGACCGCGAGGGTGCGGTGGCGGACTACCTGCGAATCAAGCGCACCCGCTCATTTGCGAGCGTGGCTTTGTTTGCTCTAAACTGAATGTGAACAGGGCATTGACTGCCAGTCCTAGTACTCTTGACCTCCCCCCAATCGAGACGATTGATCTATTGGCCAACTATTGCCGATGTCATAGATTGGTCATGTGGGCAGCAGCAAACTGAGGCGGCCGTAAATGGCAGGAGTGATTATGGCGAATGAAAGACAGCAATCCGGCAAGCTTCATGCAACTCTTAATGAGATGAAGCGGATGATTGAAGAGGAGCGCGGGGCAGCCGAGTTAATGACCCGGCAACTGGCCAATCATCGCGATCAGAAATTCGCTTTCTCGGCCAACCGTCCCAATTTCGTCGAGGTGGAGTTGGCGGAGGCCAAGAAGCAGATCGCCGAGCAGAAGACCACCACCGAAAAATGGATTCAGCAGATCACCGCCGAGCGCGACGCCGGTCGTGCCCGTCTGCGTGAGGCGGAAGAAAGTGTGCTGCGTCTACAGGAGGAGATTCAGGTTACTCGCTCCCACCACCTGCGGGATCGGGAGGCCGCCGAAGGCTTGATCCAGCAGATGTACACGGAAACTCAGGCTCACGCTGGCACCGAGTCCCCATCCTATGCCGAAGCGATGAAGCAGATGGATGCGGAACTGCTTGCCATCCGCGAGCAACTGCAACTACAGGAGCAGGTCGCGGAAGAGAAGATTCTGGAATTGGCCGCGGAGCGCGACGACTATCTGCAAAAGGCTGAGGCCGCTGCCGCGCGCGCGACGGAGACCGCCGACCGGCTGAACGAAGCGCAAGTGGTCATCGATGCCGTAGGCGCCGAGCGCGACGCCGCGCAGGCTCAATATGCGGAAGTGGAGGCGCGCACGCAGTCGCTGGAGCAGGATTTCACCACGGCCTATGAGCAGTTCCGCGAGCAGCGCGAAACGGCGCTGGAAGTGATTCGCAAGCTGGAAGCGGAGAGCGAAGGCTCGCAGGACCGCATGATGGAGCTGGAGGCTCAATCGCAGGAATTGGCCACCAAACTGATCGCCGCCAAGTCGCAACTGAGCAAGCACATTCGCCAAGCCGACGACACCAAAGAGATTCGTATTGCCATGCTGGACGCCGTCATGGACATGCAGACGAAGGGCCAAAAAGTGTTGGATCTGATGCAGGCCTGGAGCGCCAAAGCTTCGCCGGCCGGCGATGCCGCCGAGACCTCCGAATTGATCTCCGATGCGGTTTCCGCGTAACCCTGAATTCGGCCCAGTTAACCGACCCGAATATTTCAGTATGTAGCATTTACGCCCAGTAGGTGCGGTCGAGCGAGCGGTATTGAATCGCTTCGGCGATGTGCTTGGTGGCGATCTGCACCGCGCCATCGAGGTCGGCCACGGTGCGCGCGACTTTCAGGATGCGGTCATGTGCGCGGGCGCTCAAGCCCATGCGGGTCATGGCGGTTTCCAGCATCTGCTCGCAGGCGGTGTCGAGTGCGCAGTGGGTGCGGATCAGGCGCGGCGTCATCTGCGCGTTCGAGTAAATCTTAGCGGCAGCGAAGCGGTCCTGCTGTATCTGCCGGGCCACCTCCACGCGGCCGCGAATGGTCGCGGAACTTTCCACCGCCAAATCCGAGCGCAACTCCTTATACTTTACAGCCGGCACATCAATGTGGATATCGATGCGGTCCAGCAGCGGCCCGGAGATTTTCGAGACGTAGCGCTGGATTATCGGCGGCGTGCATGTGCATTCATGCGAAGAGTCGTTGAAGTAGCCGCAGGGACAGGGGTTCATCGCCGCGGCCAGCATAAACGTGGCGGGAAAGGTGAGCGACATAGCCGCGCGTGAGATGGTAACGCGACCGTCTTCAAGCGGCTGACGCATGACCTCCAGCACGTTGCGCGGAAACTCCGGCAGCTCATCGAGAAACAGCACGCCGTTGTGTGCGAGCGAGACTTCACCGGGGCGGGGAATCATGCCGCCGCCAATCAATCCGGCGTCAGAGATGGTATGATGCGGCGCGCGAAAGGGCCGCTGGCTGACCAGCCCCTGCGCGGGATCGAGCAGGCCGCAGACGGAGTGGATCTTGGTGGTCTGGATGGCTTCTTCAAAGCTGAGGCGCGGCAGCACCGTCGCCAGCCGCTTGGCCAGCATGGTCTTGCCCGAGCCGGGCGGGCCGATCATCAGGATGTTGTGTCCGCCGGCGGCGGCCACTTCCAGGGCGCGTTTGGTGGCGTTCTGGCCGCGCACGTCGCGGAAATCATGGCCAGTCAGACTGTCCTGCTCGAGTTCGTCGCCCGCAGCGCGTGGCAAGGGCTGGAAGTGCATCGGTGCGCGCAGCAGGTCGATAGCCTCCGGCAGACTCTTTAACGCGAAGACGTTCACGCCTTCCACGGACGCCGCCTCGCGCCCATTCGCGGCGGGCACCACGAGGTTGGGGATGCCCAGCTCGCGCGCCTTGCTGGCGATGGACAGCGCGCCGCGCACAGGCCGCAACATGCCGTCCAGCGATAGCTCGCCGAGAAACAGGTAGCTCGATAGATCGGCGTTGGGCATCTCCTGCATCCCGGCCAGCACGCCCAGCGCGATGGGCAGATCAAAGCCCGAGCCTTCCTTCTTCATGTCGGCGGGAGCGAGGTTCACGGTTACGTTTTGCGCGGGGAAGTTATAGCCGCAGTTGCGCAGCGCTGCGCGGATGCGGTCGGAACTCTCTTTGACAGCGGTGTCGGGCAGGCCCACGGTGGTGAAGTGATAATCGGAGCGCCCGGGATTCAGGTCGACCTCGACCTCGACCAAATAAGCGTCAATCCCAAAGACCGCCGCGCTGAGTATCCTGTGCATGACTGAGTGTCGCTCCGCTAGGGTGAAGGGCGCATTATGGCACTCTCAGTTGAGCAGGCGCAAGCGCAAGCACGTTTGAGGAATTAAAAAGGATTGACCCTGCGGAGGAAGCCGCCCTTCTTCATCTCAATGTTCAGCAGGAAGTTTTCTCCCGCTTCGATGGTTACGTCGCGGTTCTGCCCGGAGTATCCCTCCAGCTCGACGCGGACCTTATGATAGCCGGGAGTCAACTCCACATTGGCGGGAGTGCGCTGGGCTATCTCCTGGTTGTTCACCGTAATACTTGCTCCGGGCGGGGTGGAGCGAATTTGCACCGTGCCGGTGATTCGTGCCGGTGGCGGCGGTGGTGGTGGCATCGTCTGCGCCGGTTGCCGAAGCGCGGGTGCCCCCGTGGTCACGCCTGTGGTCCCGTCCGGGGCCGCGCCGGACGATGCAGAGGAACCCGGCAAAGGTGGCGATGAGGATTGTCGCATTTTCCAGAAACCGATGCTCGCCACTAGCACAAGTCCGGCGGCCACCGCTGTCGCAGTCTGCCATTTTAGACCGCTAGTTAGCACGACGGGCTGGAGACTCGCTTGTGGCGCAAGCGTTGATTGAGTCGCTTGCGTGCGCGAGTCGCCCACTGCAAGCGTTGCGGTGGTCATTGTGGGCATCGGTTTCGCCGCGACGCTGGCGATCGCTGAACGGACGGTTGTCCCATGAGATAATTCCGCCGTCGTGCCGCTATGGAAAGCGCTGTTTTCCGCGTGGCACTGCTCCAGCGCGGCGTGCAGTTCATTACACGATTGAAAGCGGTCAAAGGGCTGCTTCTCAATGGCCTTCATGACCACCGCGCTCAGTGCGAGCGGCACCTGCGGGATCACCTGATGGGGACTGGTGGGGCTTAACGTGAGGACTTGGAACATCACTGCGCTGATGTTGTCGCCGTTAAATGGCCGTACTCCAGTGAGGCACTCATAAAGAACGATTCCCAGAGAGAAAATATCCGACCGCGAATCGGCGGGCTCGCCGCGAATCACTTCCGGCGGCAGATAGGCGGGAGTGCCCAGCATCTGACCCGTCGCGGTGAATCCAGAGCTGGCCAGCCGCGCTACGCCAAAATCCATGATCTTGACCACGCTTCCGGCCACGCCGGCGGCGATCATGATGTTGGCTGGCTTGATATCACGATGTACGATGCCCTGCCCATGCGCGTGCGCCAGGCCAGCGGCGATTTGTTGCCCAATGGAAATTGCCTGAGCGAAATTGACCGGCCCGCTGGCTAGAACCTCGGAGAGCGACTGGCCTTCGACCAACTCCATCGCGATATAGAGGACGCCCTGTTCCTCGCCCGCATCAAAAATGGTTACGATATTAGGATGCGCCAGCCGGCCCGCGGCCTGCGCTTCGCGCTGGAAGCGTCCGCGCATCTCGGGATTGCCGGAGTCAAAGGGGATGGTCTTGATGGCCAGGCGGCGGCCTATGTTGGGATCATGCGCGCGATAGACCTGACCCATCGCGCCGCGGCCCAATTCACCTTCAATTATGTAGCGGCCAATCTTTTCGGGAATCATGAAGGGTCGGAACCTAACCCCCTGAGTGATCTGCTGTCATGCCAAGGCCGCACGCTACTGGTAAGGGGAAGGCCGTGTAGCGCAGTCTGAGTATAACATCCTGGATGGGATTGGAATTGGCCTGAGCGATAGTGTGACGCATCACTAAACTGCCGGCTTTCCTCCCCAAACTCTGGTGAGAGTTCACAGGCTGATATAATCACAACGCGGCGAAGTTGGACCGAAGATTCACTGAGAGGGAAGCACATGCAGGCCAGCGAGTCGGCCATTGTGACCATCATCATCCCGGCGTGGCGGCGGGCCGACTTGCTGCGCGAATGCTTGCGCTCGATCGAGCAGCAGAGCGAGCGGCGGTTCCGCGTTACTGTGGTCTCCAACGGTGGCGGCGCGGCAGTAGAAGATGTTGCGAGGGAGTTTGGCTGCGGGTTAATCATGCTCCCGGAGAACCGAGGATTCGCCGTCGGAGTGAATGCCGGACTGAGAACGGCGGCGACGCCCAATGTGGCCGTGCTGAACGACGACGTGAAGTTGCACGCTGATTGGCTGAAACACTTGGTCCATTGGCTGGAAACGCATCCGGAAAGTTCATTCTGCGCGGGTAAGATACTCTCTGGGGATGGGGAGCGAATCGACAACGCGGGCGATGCCGTGGCGCGGTGCGGTGCGGCTTGGCGGCTGGGACAAGGCGGGCACGTGAAGCAACCATACGTTATGGCCGAGCATGCCCACCCTTTGCTGGCCGCCAGTTGGACCGCGGTCTTGCTGCGCCGCGCAGTAATCGAGCAGGTGGGTTTGCTTGATGAAGCCTTTGTCTCCTACCTGGAAGATGTGAACTACGCTCTGCGCTGCGTGCGTGCCGGAGCGCGCGGCGATTATCTGCCACAGGCCATCGCATACCATCATGGCGGAGCCAGTTCCGGAGGAGCGGAATCGCCCTATGTTTTCCGGCAGATAACTCGCAATCAACTGCTGCTGCTGGCCAAGGACATGCCTGGATCATTGCTTTTGCGCAATGCGCCACGAATTGTCTGGGGGCAATTCTTGTGGATGCTGATGGGGGCGCGCAAAGGGTTGTTGATGGCATGGGCATCGGGCGTGGCGCGATTTATCGCCGCCTTGCCCGGCGCTCTCCGTAACAGATTGCGCTGGGAGCCAGCGGCTGCGCAAAATCTACAGCGCTGGATGATGGCGGGCGACGCGGCCATCTACGCCGACCAATTCGGTGCGCAGCGCCCCGCGCCGGATACCTTCTGGCGATGGTATTTTGCGGTATTCCGCCCGCCAGTTGCAGCGGCAAGTTCCACGCCAGACGCCGAGTCGCGGCGAATCTCTGAATCTTCGACAAGACCTTTATGATCTCCGTCATCATCGTTACCTACAGCTCGGCGGCGCACATTGCTCGATGCCTGGAATCGCTGGCGCCGACGGACGCCGAATTGATCGTGGTTGATAACGCGTCGCGGGATGGCACGGTCGACGCGGTCCGCAAATTTCCCCGCGTGAAACTGATAGAGCCTGGGGCCAACCTAGGGTTTGCGGGGGGATGCAATTTCGGGGCGCGGCAATCCAACGGGGAATTTCTGCTCTTCCTGAACCCGGATACTGCACTGCGCTCATCACTTGCTCCGATGGAGCGCGCACTTCAGAATAATCCCAACTGCGTAGCCGTTGGCGCGCAACTGGTGGATGCCTCCGGTCGTCCGCAACGCGGATTTCAGGTACGGCGATTTCCATCGACCACCGCGCTGGTCTTCGAGATGCTTCTGATTAACCGGCTACTTCCCAACAATCCCGTCAACCGCAGGTACCGCTCTTGGGACATGGACCCGACACAGCCAGCCAACGTGGACCAGCCCGCCGGAGCGGCGCTCATGGTCCAGCGATCTGCCTTTGAAGCCGTGGGCGGGTTCGACGAACGCTTCTATCCATTGTGGTTTGAAGACGTGGATCTCTGTCTGCGGCTGAA
>SHUM01000091.1 GCA_009691245.1 Acidobacteriota bacterium
AAGCCCTGAGCGGCGACGTTGTGCGGTAGGGCGTGCTGAAAGCCATTACGGAATCAGCCAGAGGCACGCTTGCCGGCTGCTGGGGCAATGGCGAGGAACGCAACGATATCGATCGACGCCGCGAGCCGATGAGGATGAACTGACGCGGGTGGCCAACTGGTTGGCGATCCCGTGTTGCTCGCCGAATCGGTGAGCGTTGATCCAGCCACCTCTGCCGGGGCGTTCTCCGTTTCTCCCGCCGGCGTTGTCGCTTGGAGGACAGGTGGGGGCGGCCTGCGGCAATTTGTGTGGTTCGACCGCGCGGGACGCAGTGTCGGTTCGCTCGGCCCGCCGGAATCTACCGCGCTGTTCAATCCGGAGATATCTCCAGACGGCAAACACATCGGGATTACGCGCGGCCCGGTGCGTGTCAGCGGCGATATCTGGCTGTTTGACGGTCCGCGCAGCACACGCTTCACTTTTGCACCGGCCGACGACCGCAGCCCCGTCTGGTCGCCGGATGGCAAGCAGGTTGTTTTTATGTCCACCCGTATGGGAACCCCTGATCTCTATTTGAAGCCGGCCGATGCAGCCAGAAATGAAGAGGTCCTGCTGCACTCGCCGGAAGCCAAGCGGCCTAACTCCTGGTCGCCGGATGGGAAATACATCTTGTACGCAACTGAAGATGTGGCGAACGGCGACTTGATGCTCCTGCCACTCACCGGGGACAGAAAACCCTACCCATTCCTGAGGACAGCGGAAGCCAGTGAATCGCAGGGAGCGTTTTCACGGGACGGTAGGTGGGTGGCCTATCAATCAAACGCCACGGGCCGGTCAGAAATATTCGTGCGACCCTTTCCGGGCCCCGGCGGACAGTGGCAAGTATCCACGGACGGAGGCGTCTCGCCACGCTGGCGGGCGGACGGCAAAGAACTATTCTTCATTTCTCGCGACTCCAAGCTGATGGCCGTCGCCATCGAGGCTCACGACGCGACGCTGCAGCCAGGCACGCCGCGGGAATTGTTTCAGACACGCATCATGAGCGCGGGAAGCAGACCACAATACGATGTGGCGCCCGATGGCCGATTCCTGATCAATACCGAGGTGGAAGAAGCCGATGGGCAACCCATCCACCTGCTGCTGAACTGGAATCCGCCAGAAAATTAGCAGGCCCGAAGAAATCAGCAGACACCCCAGCAACATCTTGACTCGCCTGCCATTTATACAGTTTAATTAAGGGTTCCGCTGTGTTGTTCATTTAAGTCTAATTCCATCCGGTGGGGTGCCTGCCCGGTCTGTGTTCAGAAGTGTCAAGTTGCAGCGATGTGGGCAACTCCGATGATTCGATTCGAAGAAGGGGATGAAATGTCTAACGATAAACCGAGCGCGGTGAATCATCGCAATCAACGCGAGTTCATCGATCTTTGCAAGAAAACCGGCGATGCGGTGATCGTCGAGAAACAGGTTGATTGGGACCTGGAACTGGGCGCCATCAGCCGACGCGCGACGGAGATCGACGGCCCCGCCGTGGTCTTCAACAATATTAAGGAGTACCCCGGCCAGAGCATCTTCGTGAACCCCATCTCCACCTGGCGCCGCGCCGCCATCACGCTGGGCCTGCGCGCCGACGCCAAGGTTCCTGAGATTTACGCCGAGTACATTCGCCGCGACGCGAACCCCATTGAGCCGACCCTCGTGAAAGACGGCCCCAGCCGCGAAGTGATTACCCGGGGCGACGACGTGGACGTTACCAAGCTGGTCGCGCCCATGATTCACGACGGCGACGGCGGTCGCTATCTCGGCACATGGTGCATGGCCGTTACCATGGACCCCGACACGGGCTGGGTCAACTGGGGCACCTATCGCTTCATGGTCCACAACAAGCGCTTTCTTTCGGGATGGCCGTTTGCTCCCAGCCACATGGGACACATGCTGCGCACCAAGTATCTGCCGTTTGGCAAGCCCATGCCGGTGGCCATCGTGATCGGCGCGGATGAGTCCAGCCACCTTGCCGCCACTTCCAGCACTCGCAAGGGACGCTCGGAAGCCTCGCTGGCAGGCGGTTTGGCAGGGCGCTCCATTGAACTGCTCCAGGCGCTCGACAGCAAACTGACCTTCCCGGCCTGCGCCGAAGTGGTGCTGGAGGGCGAGATTCTGCCGGATCAGATCGCCATGGAAGGACCCTACGGCGAATACCCCGGGTATCGTTCCGGCGAAATGGGTTCGGGCATTCTGATGAAGGTCAACACCATTTCGCACAAGAAGAATCCCATGCTCTCCATGGACTGCACCGGCTATAAGGATTGCAGCTCGACGGTTACCGCGCTCGGCGGCGGCATCGGCGTGCAGCGCAAACTGGAAGCCGCGGGACTGCCCGTTACCGGCGTGTACATTCCCTCTGAAGGCGCCGTGCATCTGTTCATCGTTGGCGTGAAGGCCGGACAGGGCGGACGCGAGACCACACAGAAGATACTCGATTGCCTCACCGATAACCGCACCTACCCGACCAAGATTCTGGTGGTCGAGGACGATGTGGACATCTTCAATCTGGGCGAGGTTCTGCACGCCTGGTCCACGCGCTGCCACTCCGGCCGCGGCACCATCATCAAGAACGTCGAGAAGGGCGCGCAGCAGTTGACGCCCTGCTACGATCACGAGGAGCGCCTACGCTCCGCCGGCGCGGTCGCCGCGTTCGACATCTCCTGGCCGCAGTCCTGGGATCCGACAGAAATTCCCATCAAGGCTACCTTCAACGCCATGTACCCCGATAGCGTGAAGAAGCAGGTGCTGGACAACTGGAAAGCCTACGGCTTCCAGTCCTAATTGTCCATTAGTCCAAACGGCCACTTTAGTTGTCATTCCGGGCGGCCTGTCCCGATTTATCGGGAAGCGAGGAATCTGCTTTTCAGGTTTTCGAGAAGCGAAGCAACAGCAGATTCCTCACCTCGCTCAAGCGGGGTTCGGAATGACAACGCAAACAAGATCAGATTCGATACCAGATTATTAAGGAGAAGAATTCATGGAATACATGGCGCATGTGAAACACCTGAAGACGCTCGAAGAGGGCAAGAAGATCGTGCTGACGCTGCGTGATCTTTCCCCGGGCGTACACACCAAATATCTGGCGCGCGTGGCGCGCGTGGAAGTCTCGCGCAAGCCCGAGGCCCTGGCCGGCTGGGACAAGCTGTGGGCCTTCTCCGTGGTGGGCTTCAAGGACCCTCTGCCCTGGGGCGTAAAAGTCCTCGAAGAGCTGGGCCTCACCGTCCCCGGCAAACCCTACGACGATATCTACCCCGCGCTGGCCAAGCTGTAGGCACATCTCGGCGTTACTGCCTGTCATTTGCTCTTGAGCATAGTTACGAAAGCGGTCGGCGCAAGCTGACTGCTTTTTTTTGCAACCAGAGAGAGTCTGGCGTCGCGCTCGAACGGAATGGTCCTACAAGGCGCTAAGCAAGTCCGGCAGGAACACTTCAGCTTGCCGGAGAATGCTTTGCAGCGTGCCGACCGCCACGACGTGGTGCATCGGCACGGTGACGCCGAGCCGCTGCAAAGCCTTGACGATATCCGCGCCGGAAAGATCACGAGGAATTTTCATGCGGGGAGCAATAGGGGATCGCTGATGAAGTGCAAGCGAATACGATGCGGAGCCGATTCGCCCTCGAAGTGACAAGCAACTGCGTCGGTAACCTGCTCTTGAAGCTCCCACAAATCCTCACCTTGCGTGGAAATGCCGCCACCTTCGGGAGCATCCCAGGACGCTACTAGCCAACCTGAATCCTCATCGCGCTCGGCCTGAAAAGTAATCTCGCTCATTTGATACCAAAATCAGCCTCACGGCTGGAGTAATCAACTGCTCTGATGTTTTACGTCCAGCGGAAAACTACCGGCGCTGCATCTCCGCTTGAAATCTCCGCGCCAACGCTTGATCATAGATGGCGACATGGGAAGCATCCAACACAAAATCGCGTATCGCCAGGATGGCCGGACACCCGGACCGACTAACCTGATTCGCCGCGTCGCGCTGGAGGCGGGCCAGTTGCTGACGCGCGCGGGGGCATACTGCCTGCGCTACGGGTTATCCACGCCCGAGAGTGCAACGCTTGACACCAAGGCGAAAGACTCCAAGGCGGAACTGACCTATGAAGACCGCGTGGCCAGCGAGATCGCACGCTTCAATACGGAATTAAATGTTCATGATTTGCCGGAGATTTTCCATTACTGGTCCAACCGTTTTCTGCGCCCCATGCTGGAGCAGGTGATGGAAGTAAGCAATCCGGATGAGTTTTACATCAAATACATCGCCAAGGTTTCACTCGACCATCCCGCCCAGACCCTTCGCGTGGCCAGCCTGGGCGCGGGCAATGGCGACACCGAAGCGCGCATCGTAAAAGCGTTGCTCGACCGCGGCATCAGCAATTTCAGCCTCGACTGTCTCGACCTCAACGCCATCATGCTGGGCCGCGGCGAAGAGGCGGCGCGCCAGATTGGCCTGAGCGCGCACATGCGCTTCCAGGAAGTGGACCTGTCCAAGTGGCATCCCGCGCAACCCTACGCGGTGGTAATGGCCAATCACGTCCTGCACCACATTGTTCCGCTGGAAGCCGTGTTCGACAATGTATATAAGGCCATCGGCAAGAGCGGCTACTTCCTCACCTGCGACATGATCGGCCGCAACGGGCACATGCGCTGGCCCGAGGCGCTGGCCGTGGTCCATGATCTGTGGCGGGCCATGCCGGATCGCTACAAGTACAATCATCAACTCTCGCGCTACGAAGAAATGTACGAAAACTGGGATTGCTCACAGGTGGGGTTCGAAGGCATTCGCGCGCAGGACATCCTGCCGTTGCTGGTGAAGAAATTCCACTTCGAGAGTTTCGTCGGTTTCGGCAATCTGCCGGATATCTTTGTGGAACGCGGCTTCGGCCATAACTTCGATCCCGCCAACGCGGAGGACATCGCCTTCATTGACCGCGTCGCAAACCTAAACGACCAGATGATCGACGCCGGAACCATCAAGCCCACCCAGATGATCGCCGTGATGCGAGCCACTCCCGGCCCCGCCCCGCATTGCTATAAACACTGGACGCCGGAGTTCTGCGTTCGCCCGCCCTCATAACGCCCGTTACCGTTCCCAACTACCGTTCCCGGTAGTGGGTCAGTTTGAAGTTCATGAAACGTCAGGGCACGACTTTAGTCGTGCCGAATAGCCAGCCCCAACTTCAGGGGTTTTAACCCCTGGGGTTCTCAACCCCGGCGGGCTTATTCTCTTCGTTCGCACATCGCACCTCAGCGGTTGAAACCGATGTGGCAATCGCGTCGGTCCGGCACAACTGAAGTCGTGCCCTGACGTCAAACTGACCCGTTTCCCCGTTCCCAAATGGATCGCCAACCAAGGCAATTTCACATATACTAGATAGTTTGAATAGGACGTTTATTGCTATCAATAGCTGGAGGTAACCCGCTTTGTCTCAGGAAAAACCGCAGGGAGCAGGACCGAAGTTCAATCTGGACGCCATGTTCAAGCCGCGCTCCATCGCGCTGGTCGGCGCGTCCACTGATCCCACCAAGCTCAGCGGGCGTCCCCTGCGCTTCCTGAAAGAGTACGGCTATCAGGGAAAAATCTATCCGATCAACCCCAATCAGACGGAGGTCCAGGGGCTGAAGAGTTATCCTTCGATTGCCTCCGTCCCGGACGAGATTGATCTGGCCGTGGTGGGTCTGCCTGCTGAAATCGTGCCGGCGATGATCCGCGAGTGCGCGGCCAAGGGCGTGAAGGCGGTAACGGTGTTCAGCGCGGGCTTCGCCGAGATGGGCGAAAAAGGCGTGAAGATGCAGGCCGAGTTGCGACAGGCGGCGCTGGATGGCCATATCGCGCTGGGCGGACCGAACTGCGCCGGCCTGATCGGAGTGCGCGAGAAGGTGATCGGCACCTTCAACTCAGCGATGGATCGCGGCAGAATTTCATCGGGCCCAGTAAGTTTCGTGGCGCAATCCGGCGCGCTGGGCACCTACATGTTCGCCGCGGCGCAGGATGCCGGCGTGGGTTTTGATTACTGGGTCTCGACAGGCAACGAAGCCGTCATCGCCTTCAGCGACTTCGTTTCCTACTTCGTCCGACAGGACACCACGCGCACCATCATCGCTTACATGGAGGACGCCCGCGACGGCGCGGGATTCCAGCGCAGCGCGCTCGAGGCGATGGAGGCCGGCAAGCCGCTGATCATTCTGAAAGTCGGCGAGTCCGAAGCCGGCTCGCAGGCCGTGGCCTCGCACACCGGCGCGCTGGCGGGCTCGGACAAAGTCTATAGCGCGGTCTTCCGCCAAACCGGCGTGATTCGCGCGCATGACGTCGAGGACCTGTTCGATCTCGCCAACATCTGCGCCTCGCCGAAGTATCCCAGGGGAAATCGCACCGCGCTGATCACCATCTCGGGCGGCGCGGCCAGCCTGATGTGCGACCGCTGCGAGGAAGTCGGCCTGAAAGTAACCGAGCTGACGCAGGAGACCATGTCCGCGCTGCGCGCTCCCGGAGTGCTGCCCGGGTTCGCCACGGTGAAGAATCCCGTGGACGTAACGGCCGAACTGGTTGCCAAACCGGCGCTGCTTAAGAAACCCCTGGAGATCACCCTGGCCGATCCCAACGTGGATTGCCTGGTGATCTTCCTGGGCATGCAGTTGCACAACGGCGAAGAGCTGGCGCGCACCATTGTCGAGGCCGCCGCCGGCACGGACAAGATTGTCATCGTCAACTGGATCGCGGCGCCGGAAGTCTCCGTGAAGATTCTGCGCGAAAATAACATTCCGGTGTTTTCCGACCCGGGGCGCGGCGTGCGCTCGCTCGGCGCGCTGGTGAACTACGTTGAGCGGCGCAAGCGCTACCTGGCCCGCAAGTCGTCCCCCAAGTCCATCGCTCCTACACCAGCAAAGAAACTCGCCGCCGCGCGCGCAATCATCGCGCAGGCTCGGGCCAATGGCGCAACGGCTCTTACCGAGAGCGCGGGCAAAGAGTTGCTGGCGCTCTACGGCATCCCCTCCCCCGCGCGGCAGATCGCAACCAGCGCGAAGGAGGCAGCTAAAATTGCGAAGAAGATGGGCTTCCCCGTGGTGATGAAAATCGTCTCCGCCGACATCCTGCACAAGACGGAAGCCGGCGGGGTGAAGCTCGGCGTGAAGGACTCGAAAGAGGCCGAGGCTGCGTTCGCTGACATCATGAAAAAGGCGAAGGCCTACAATAAGAAGGCCCGGCTCGACGGCGTGCTCATCGAAGAGATGATCACCGATGCCGTGCAGGTGATGGTTGGCTTCAAGCAGGACAAGCTCTTCGGCCCGGCGGTCATGACGGGACTGGGTGGCATTATGGTCGAGTTGATCAGCGACTTCTCTCTGCGCGTCGCACCATTTGACATGGACGAGGCGATCGAGATGATTAAAAATACGAAAGCCTATCCGCTGCTCACTGGCTTCCGTGGCGACAAGCAGCGCGACGTGGCCTCTCTCGCCAAGGTGATCGTCGCCGTCGGCAAGGTGGCGCAGGATTTCCGCAACGAGATTGCGGAACTGGACGTCAACCCTGTCATGGTCCTGCCCAAGGGCAAAGGCGTGCGCGCCGTGGACGCCGCGCTGGTGCTGAAGTAAGACGCGTCCGAGGTTTCAAAAAATGTCCATACGTAAAATCGAGGAAATTGGCGCAGGTGGATTCGGTACCGTTTGGCTTATTGAACGAATTACCGACGGAAAGTCGTTTGCCTTGAAAGAACTAAAGAATCATGACGATCCAGCAGTACTGACTCGGTTTCAGACAGAAACAAGATGCCTATCCAAGCTCAACCATCCCAACATCGTCAAGATTGTGGAGCATCATTTAGACTGACCTGCCCGGCGATTTCGATACCAGCCGAAGTGAGAGAGAATCTCATGAAGGAGGTATTTGAATATGCCGATGTAGAGGTACAAACCAGAGCAGATCGTAACGGTGTTGCGGCAGGTTGAAGTGGCGGTGGCCAGCGGGAAGACAACGCCGCAAGCGTGCAAGGAAGCCGGGATCACGGTGCAAGCTGAGAGATGAATGTCTGAATGGAGAGATCTTCTATTCATTGAAGGAGGCTCAGGTGGTGATCGAACAGTGGCGGCAGCAGTACAACACCCGCAGGCCGCACTCGGCGCTCGGCTATAGGCCCCCGGCGCCGGGGGCCTATAGCCCT
>SHUM01000092.1 GCA_009691245.1 Acidobacteriota bacterium
TGCCCCACGGTCAGGGTGATTCCAGAGCGCACCGAGGCGCGGAATCCTGCCAGTTGAGCCGTGATGGAGTAGCTCCCGAGCGATAGATTCGGTGCTTGATAACGTCCTCGCTCATCGGTGGTGAGCGTTCGCGTGGCCCCGGTTTCCTGGTTGCGAATTTCAACACCGGCATTGGGCATGACGCCGCCGCTGGCGTCATGTACGACGCCGGAGAGGGTGCCTCCTGTCAGTTGTGCCGAGGCTGACCCGGCGGTCAATAGCAGCACTGCACCCAATCCAATTAGTAACCACTTGCGCAAAATCATTTTGCTCTCCCGGTCGAACTGAACTAGCGAATGAAGTAACCGTTATTGCTTGTTGGACGAACTTGCATTCTGGCCGGTTTTTATCACGCGGTGCGGACGGGTGTCAAGAACAAAACCATTTTTCCATTGCGGTAAGATGCAGCATATCGCGGAAATTCGAGGTGTAGGCTGGGGATTCCCCGTGCGGCCGATTCGGAATGCGAGCCGGAAGCGAAAATGAGCACTCCGCCGGTCAGCGGCAATCTGGAGTTCCCATAAATTGGGGAAATTAACCTAACCTATATTCTGTTATTCCGTTGCAATAATTTCACCTTGACTTTACCGGCCTGAAAGCTATATAAGGCATACAGGCGAATTAGGGGCACTGGCCCCCTTTTGCTATCCGGTTTTGACAACTCTGGCCGATTGCCATGAGCAGTTCGAGCTGTTTCAGTCGTTGAGAATTCCTGAGAGTGAGACATCTGCTGCAATTCTGGTCAGGGCTACCGTTGCTGATCCTGGCAACAGCCGCCCCCGTTTCGGCCTTGGCCCAGACGTCGACTGTGTCGACCTCGCAGGCCTTGCTCAATCGCTACTGCATAACCTGCCACAATGAAAAACTCAATACCGCCGGCTTACGGCTCGATCAGGCCAACTTGAGCAAAGTTGCCGCCGAGGGCGAGGTGTGGGAAAAAGTCGTCAAGAAGCTGCGCGGCGGGGCCATGCCTCCGGTGGGCGCGCCTCGGCCGGACAAGAAAGACCAGAACGCGATGGTCGCCTATCTGGTGACAAGCTTGGATGGCTCGGCGGCTGCTGCGCCCAATCCAGGCCACGCGCCGGGATTGCACCGTTTGAACCGTGCGGAATATCGAAACGCGATCCGCGATCTGTTGGCGGTGGATGTCGACGAAGTCTCCTTGCCGCCGGATGATTCCGGCTTTGGTTTTGACAACATTGGGTCGGTGCTTTCCGTCTCGCCGCTTTTAATGGAGCGCTATCTTTCCTCGGCGCGGAAAATCAGCCGCACTGCCGTAGGCGAGCCGCTGGCGAGGGCCGATTTCCGCCGTTATGAAATTTCCTCGATGCTGGATCAGCAAGAGCGCATGAGCGATGACTTGCCGTTTGGTTCTCGCGGTGGAGCGGCCATCAAGCACATGTTCCCGCTCGACGGCGATTACCAGTTTCGCATTCGTCTGCAGCGGGATGCGGGAACGGACATCGTGCGTGGCCTAGCCGAGTCGCACGAGGTGGACCTACGGTTGGACGGCAATCGCCTCAAATTGTTTTCCGTGGGAGGTCCGTCGGCTGCCGCCAAGCCGGCAAAGCCGGGGGCGGTTCCCGAGCCGGCCGATGTGAGCCTAGTGGTCCGTGCCACGGTGCAGGCTGGCTCGCGCGCAGTCGCCGTAACATTTCCCAGCCAGATCATGGATGCAGAGGGTGTCATTCGCCCGGACCAGGCCCTGGCCAGTCTAAGCGCGCCGGCGGTTGAGAGCATCCTGATCGAGGGCCCATTTGAAAGCAAGGGTCCGGGGCAAACTGCCAGCAGGCAGAAGATTTTCACCTGCGCACCAGCTTCCAGCACCAATGGCGAGGCCTGCGCGAGGCAAATTCTGACTCAGCTGGCGCGACGCGCCTACCGGCGACCGGTGAATGAGGATGACATCCAGTTGCTGCTTTCGCTATTCCGCCAGGGCCGTGAGCGAGCGGGATTCCAGCACGGCATTTCCGAGGCGCTACGTGTGATTCTGGTGAATCCGAACTTCCTATTCCGCATTGAATCGGACAGGGCAATCCGATCGGTACAGGGCGCATTTCCCGTCAGCGATTTGGAGTTGGCTTCCCGGCTTTCGTTTTTCCTCTGGAGCAGCATACCGGATGACGAGTTGCTGGCGCTGGCTGAAAAGGGCAAGCTGAACGAGCCCGGTGCGGTTGAAAAACAGGCGCGGCGCATGTTAGCCGATCCCCGCGCCGAAGCGTTAGTTACCAATTTTGCCGGCCAGTGGCTGCTGCTGCGTAGCGTCAAGATGGCCCAGCCGGACCGTGGTGAATTTCCGGATTTCGATGGCAGCCTGCGCGAAGCTTTTCAGAAAGAGCTGGAGATGTTCTTTGCCAGTATGCTGCGTGAAGATCGCAGCCTGCTGGATCTGTTAACCGCCGATTACACGTTCGTAAATGAGCGGCTGGCAAAGCACTACGGAATCGCCCGAATCTATGGGAGCCATTTTCGCCGGGTGAAGTTGACCGACGAGAACCGCTGGGGTCTACTGGGCAAGGCCGGCATCCTGACGGCGACGTCCTATAGCTCGCGCACCTCGCCGGTGCAGAGGGGCAAATGGCTGCTCGAAAATTTGCTGGCGACTCCGCCACCGCCGCCACCACCAAACGTGCCCAGTCTGCAGGAGCGCAACGACGAGGGAAAGATTCTTTCCATGCGTCAAGAGATGGAGAAACACCGCGCCAATCCGGCCTGCGCGGCTTGCCACGCCCGCATGGACCCGCTTGGATTCGCGCTGGAAAATTTTGATGCCATCGGCCGCTGGCGTGAGGCCAGCGGGCCGGAAAACTTGCCTGTGGACTCCTCCGGCGTGTTGCCGAGCGGGAGCAAGTTTAGAGGCCCGGCGGAACTTAGCAAGCTGCTGGCTGGTGATCCTGAGTTGTTTGCTGGTGCCGTCACGGAAAAGCTGCTGACTTACGCGCTGGGTCGCGGGCTCGAGTACTATGACGCTACTGCCGTCAGGAAGATTTTGCGCGGAGCGGCAGCGAGTAATTTCCGTTGGTCTTCCGTGATTGTGGGAATTGTATCCAGCACGCCATTTCGCATGAGGACGCAGGCCGAGCCAGCGCAAGTTGCCGCTAAGTAACAAGAGATTCGCAGTTTGGAGGTTGGTCATGATGATTCTGAAGAAGGCGATTGCTCGCCGGGCATTTTTGCGCGGAACAGGCGCGGTGATCGCGTTACCGCTGCTGGACGGGATGGTGCCGGCGTTCGCCTCTGCGCTTGGTTCAAACGGTGAAGCGGGCAGCCGCGCGCCGGTGCGATTAGGCTTCATCAACTTTCCGAACGGCGCCATCATGGACAAGTGGACGCCGGCGGCTGATGGAGCGAAGTTCGACCTACCACCCATCCTCGAAGCGCTGGCGCCCTATCGCGAAAAGATGCTGGTGATTAGCGGCCTGTCACACGTGAATGGACACCGTCGCATGGATGAAGCAGGCGGCGACCACTCGCGTGCCGCCGCAACTTGGCTCACCGGCGCGCACCCCAAAAAGACCGAAGGCGACGATATTCGTGTCGGGATCTCGGCAGATCAGCTCGCCGCGCAGACCCTGGGTAAACAGACACAACTGGCTTCGCTCGAAATGACGCTGGATAACACCGATCTCGTCGGCGGTTGCGAGGGCGGCTACAGCTGCTCGTACATCAACACGGTTTCTTGGCGCACGGCGACCACGCCGGTGCCCATGGAGAATCAACCTCGCGCGGTCTTCGAGCGGCTGTTCGGCGACAGCGACTCGACCGATCCGGCTGAACGACTGACGCGCATTCAGGAAGACCGCAGCGTGCTCGACGCCGTCTCGCAGGATGTCTCGCGCCTACAACGGAAGCTGGGTGCCGGGGATCAGAACAAGCTGGCGGAATTCTTCGATGCCATCCGCGACATTGAGCGTCGCATCCAGATGTCCGAAGATCAATCGGCGCGGCAGTTGCCTTCGCTGGTGCGGCCCGCCGGCGTGCCAGAGCGCTATGACGATTACTCAAAGCTCATGTACGACCTCATGGTACTTGCTTTCCAGACCGACATGACCCGCGTGCAAACGATGTATCTGTCGCGCGAACAGAGCAACAGGGCTTACACGGAGCTTGGTATCAGCGAGGCTCACCACGCACTATCGCACCATTTTGGCGACGCCCGCAAGATTGCCCAGATGGTCCAGATCAATATGTTCCACGTCAAACTACTCAGCTACTTCCTCGACCGCTTGCAGTCTACGCCGGATGGCGATGGCTCCTTGCTGGATCACTCGTTGCTGCTTTACGGCAGCAGCTTGAGCGATGGCAACATTCACTCCCATGATGACCTGCCGAACCTGCTGATCGGCGGTGGTGCCGGGCAGGTGCGCGGCGGTCGCCACATTAAGATGCCAACCGACACGCCAATGACCAATCTGCTGCTGTCCGTTCTGGATAAGGTTAATGTGCATGTGGATAAGCTCGGCGACAGCACCGGTCGCGTCGAGTTGCCCAGCGCATAGACGGCCAGTTCAACTGATGGCTTGCTAGTTTTGTAGGAGATTAATCATGAAGATATCAATCACCGGCAGAGTTCTAGTTGGCCTTGCGTTTTTGGCCGGGGCTTCTCTTTTTGCGGCCATGGATTTGAGCCTGATCGATGCGGTGCGCAATCAGGATCAGGCGCAGGTTCAGCGGCTGCTGAAGCAGAAGGCGGACGTAAACGCCACACAGCCGGATGGCTCCACTGCGTTGAGCTGGGCCGTGAATCGCGATGAGTTAGTGATCGCCAGGATGCTGCTGCGCGCCGGAGCCAGGCCCAACGCAGCGAACGAGTATGGCGTCACTCCACTTTGGCTGGCCGCCGATGCCGCCAACGTTGCGATGGCCGAGTTGCTCCTGAATGGCGGCGCCGATGCTAAGACCTCGGCCTTGAACGGGGAGACGGCGCTGATGCGCGCCGCGCACACCGGCAGCATCGAGATTGTGCAGAAGCTGATCGCCCACGGCGCGGACGTGAATGCCAAGGATAGCCTCAACGGGCAGTCGGCGCTGATGCGCGCGGTCGCCGCCAAACATCCGCAGGTGGTGGCGGCACTGATCGAGCATGGCGGGGACGTGAAAGTCTACTCAAAGGGTGGGTTCACGCCGCTCCTATTTGCCGCTCAACAAGGAGATGACGAGTCGGCGCGGATACTGCTTTCCATGGGCGCAGACGTAAATCAGGCGGTGCTGAAGACCGCGAAGCGCGCTGTCTCGGGGCTGTACGCGCCGACACAAGCCGCGCCTGCGGATCAAGGCGCGGTCGCCTCTGTGGCCAACTTGAGCGAAGGCGATGTCCCCAAGGGCGAGGAGGGCCGAGACCTGCGGCCCACTGCGGCTGTGGGGGGAGACCTCGAGAAAACTCCAGTCGGCACGGCTACGCCGCTGCACATCGCCATTCAGGCTGGCTACGAGAAGCTGGCGCTCTATCTGATCGAGCACGGCGCAAACCCCAACGCGGTGGATGCAGTGGGCATGACCCCGCTGCACTATGCGCTCTACAAAGGCATCTACTCGATCAATGGCACACTGCAGGTTTCCCGGCCCGCCGAGGCCTTTCTTTTTCGTCCCAACATGCATGGGTTGGTGAAGGAGCTGCTGGCACGCGGGGCGAACCCCAACGCGCAAGTCTCCCGCTATACAGTGAAGAATACAGACCGCATGAATTTGCTTGGCGCCACACCGTTCTTGCTGGCGGCGGCTTCATCCGATCCGGTGGCCATGCGCCTGCTGCTGGACAAAGGCGCCGATCCGGTAATGAAGACCAAGGACGGCACCAGCCCGCTAATGGTGGCCGCCGGACTTGCGCGCACCAAGGATCGCTCCAAAAAGGATGAACAGAGTGCGCTCGAAGCCGTGCGAATGACTTTCGAGCTGGGCAATAAGCCGAATGATTTGACGATGGACGGCATGGGCGCCATGCACGGGGCGGCGCTGGCGGGAGCAAACGACATCATCCGTTATCTAGTCGAGCACGGCGCGGACTTGAACATTCCGACTAAAATCGGCCAGGTTCCGTTGAGCGTGGCGATGGGCGTTTATCCCATCAACATCCCGGCCAGCGAAATCCGGTTTGCGCTGAACGCCACGCATCCGGCGACGGCGGACTTGCTGCTGAAGCTGGGAGCCAAACCCTTAGTGCCGAGCGAGTGGAGTTTGCCTGGCGAGGCCTTGG
Source organism: Acidobacteriota bacterium (assembly GCA_009691245.1). Classification (NCBI taxonomy): domain Bacteria; kingdom Pseudomonadati; phylum Acidobacteriota; species Acidobacteriota bacterium. Next base: position 6,233 of record SHUM01000092.1, read on the forward strand.
TGGGCTCTAATGTGGGACCGGCAAAGTAAGTTGGGTGGCGAATATTACTGAAGAATTTCCAGACTATCGGCAGCGGCGGGACTGAATGTCAGCTCTGGTCAGTCTGTCTGAACGCGAGTAGTTTAATCCAAATCCGATTTTTGGGGCTGATCGCCCTGTGATCCGTAGAATTGATCGCTGGGTGATTCAGGGGAGGCCTACGTGGCTAGTCAACGCAAATCAAATTTGTGCCGTGTCGTTTGGTTGTCAGTAATTTTGATTGCACTTTCCCGGCCTGCCGCGGCGCAAATGCCTACGGCCACAGTACTCGGCTCGGTGAAAGACAGCACCGGCGCGGTAGTGCCAGGCGTCCGCATTTCGGCGCGCAGCACGGAGACGGGACAGTCGCGCATCGTAACGTCTGGCTCTGATGGTGCGTACCGGCTCTCGGCTCTGCCGGTGGGGAATTATGAGATTCGCGTCGAGCATCCTGGTTTCCGCACTAAGGTGCAATCCGGCTTGAATCTGGCAGTTGGCCAGGAAGCCGTGTTGAATTTCGCCCTCGAAATCGGTGCGATTGAACAGACCGTGGAAGTAACGGCGGAGGCACCGCTGGTGAACACCACGAGCGGCTCGCTAGGCGGGCTGGTGGATGAGAAGCGCATCGCCGAGCTGCCCCTCAACGGCCGCAACTTCGTGGATTTGACGTTCCTGCAGGCCGGCGTGCAGCGTGATCCGGCCAGCAAAGCCGGCGGGCCCATCATGCGCGGCGACTGGTTCAGCGGCAACGGCGCGCCGGGACGCTCCAACAACTTCCTGCTTGATGGCGCCATGATGACCAACCTCAACGGCAACTCGCCGGCAACCAACGCCGACTGGTCGCCGGGCGTGGAGGGCATCCGCGAATTTCGCGTGGTTACCAATTCCTTCAGCGCCGAGTACGGCATGAAGATGGGCAGTCAGGTCACCATCGCCAGCAAGAACGGCACCAATGCCTTTCACGGCTCGCTGTTCGAGTATTTTCGCAACAGCGCGCTGGACGCCCGCAACTTCTTTGACAAGAGGACTGCAACAACTCCGCGCCGGCTCCCGGCCTTTACCCGCAACAATCTAGGCGGCTCCGTAGGCGGCCCCATTCAGCGCGACAAACTGTTCTTCTTTGGGGTGTATGAACTACTGAAGGAGCAGCTGGGCACCACCCAGAATGCGGACGTGCCGACCATCGAACAACGAGCCGCATTTACTTCGCCCGTTACGCGCCCGTTCCTGCAGTTTTATCCTATGCCGAACATCACCGTGAATGGCATCCTGAATCGCTTTAATTATTCGCCTACGCAACCCACCACCGGCAACTACGGGCAAATGCGCTCGGATTACACCTTGTCGAATTCCGACAATATGTTCGTGCGCTACACCGTTCAAGATTCCCAGCTTACCCAGCCGACGAGCATTCCGGACTTCGGCAGCATCCGCACGGGGCGCGCGCAGTTTGCGACTCTTTCCGAGAGCCACATTTTTTCCCCGACCTTTCTGAGCACATTCAGATTTTCTTACAGCCGCACCAATGACAGCGGCAGGAATATCTTCGAACCGCCAGGCGCGGACATTTCATTCGTCCCCGGCACCGCCATGGGTCAACTGGTGGTGGGTGGTTTGACGAGCATTGGACCCTCCAGCACGAACCCGCTCAGCGCCAAGCAAAATATTTTCACCTGGAGCGATGACGCCATCTACACTCTCGGCGCACACTCATTGAAGTTCGGCACGCTGAT
>SHUM01000093.1 GCA_009691245.1 Acidobacteriota bacterium
GGTAAGGCATATGCAACTCTCGCGCCTCGCCCTTTGCGAGTTGTTCTAACTCAGGCACACTTTGACCACAAAAACGCTCTGAAGTCATTTCTGCATGCTCGGAGTTTTGAAAAATTACTGGAATCCATCCCCCATAAGGATTCCAAGCCCTGACTTCGCCCCGGACCATACGATAGAGCGGAGGATCACTTATTTTTCCGTAGCCGCTCAACTCTTGCTCAGCCCATGCACGCAATTCGAGTAGAGCGAGTTTTCGTGAGATTACCAGTGTCTTTCTCAGCAAATCCGACACTGCAACAGTATGATCCAGCGCATCTTGTTGAAGTTGAATGACGGACGAATCCACGGCCACCTCCCGACGCTAACTTAGCGCATGCTGGATCATTGCCATGTTTATCAAATGCTACTCCTGCACTTTCGGGCTTTCGGAGTCGAAGAAGCGTTTGCCGCAGTAGGGGCAGAGCAGCGGGATGGTTTTGTTGTGGCGCAGTTCGTCCCAGTGGGCTTCGAACTTGTCTTTGCAGCCGGGGCAGGTTACCCAGAATACGCGTGCCATGGTGGTTCCTTCCTTCTTCCGTTACAGTGCCGCGCGCGTCAGCAAGCGGACACGGCGGGCGGTGCAATATTTTGGATTCGTTCAATCAAAGTCTGAATTCATGCTCACTGCTCTGCCCCTACTGTGGCAAGCGCTTCTTCGACTCCGAAAGCCCCAAACTCTTGCGTGACATTGGGCCGATTGGGGCCGATTGCCTGTTCGGGCGTGTCCGCTCGCTGACGCGCGCGGCACGGTGACGGCAAATGCAACCACCGCTCCCTTGCGGTCGCGGCTCGGATAAATGCGCTATACGCTGCGGCGCGAGTCAGGGTAGCTGGGCAGTTCCTTCAGGCGCTTATCGTCCACATAATCTTTCAGGTGAAACTTCGCCAGCGCCTCGTCCGGGACGCGCACGCGCGCCGAGAAGGCCCTGCCCACCGGCTTGGTGGCGTCGATCAGGAGCTTATCGGTCATGATGTCGTGCTGCTGGGAGGGATCAAGCGTGTTGCCTTTCACGTTCTTGATGATGTCCACGGCCTCGCGCGCCTGCGTGCGGGTGGCCACGGCGAACATCACTTCCTGCTCGTTGAACGGGTCAATGTCGCCATCCACCACGATGATGTTCTTGATGAAGTCCACGGCGCCGAAGGTGGCCAGCGCGGCCTGCTTGGTCTCGCCGTCCACGCGCTTGTCGATGGAGATGTAGCAATTGAAGCGGCAGCTGCCCGAGGGCGGCAAGTGTACCGACTTCACCGTGGGCACGATGCCCTTCAGGACGTTGTAGACCGTGCCTTCCTTGGGGATGCCGCCGAGGAACCAGTTGTCGCGATGGCCGACGAAGGCGTGCTGCAAGATGGCGTCGGAGCGGTGCGTGATCGCCGTTACGTTGATGATGGGCCGGATGCGCTGCGGGCCGTAGTAGCCGGTGAACTCGCCGAAGGGGCCTTCAATCTCGCGCTCGTCTGAAGGCATCTCGCCTTCAATAATCATCTCGGCGTCGGCGGGCACCATGAAGTCCTCGCCCCAGGTCTCTGACGGAACCACGCGCAGCGGCGAGCCCATGATGCCGCCTACGACGCGGTAGTCGTCCTTGCCGTAAGGCTCCACGTTCAGCGCGCCCAGATAAAACGCCGGGTGATGGCCGACCACGATCACCACCGGAGTGGACTTGCCCTGTTCCTCATGGTGGCGGAAGATCTGCCAGTTGTGCCGCGGCGACATGTGGATGCCCAGCTTGCGCGGGCCTTTGTACATGTTGCGCAGAAACGCCACGTTGTAGAAATTCTCGGTGGGGTGCTTCATGATCGGCGTCATGTCGATGTAGGGCGCCGGGTCCATGTGGTGATGGCGGACGATGGGGTAGCTGCTGAGGTCGGCGTCCTTGCCGACATTGCAGACCTGCTTCACCGGGGCGTCGGCCTTGCTGAGTACCACCGGAGCGATGGGCTGCGTGAGGCGGCGGGCGTATTCCAGGCTCAACTCCATGCCGGCCTGCTCGGGCTTTAATCCCATGGCCACGGCGCAGCGCTCGCGGCTGGCGAAGACGTTGCTGACCAGGCGCGTGGCGCAGGCCTCCCCACGCACGTTCTTGGGCTTCTCCCAGAAGACCACAGGAAACTTGGCGGCGTTCTCCAGGTGCTTCAGGATGGCCGTGCATTCATACTGCGCGGGCGCCACTGGCTGGCTGACGCGGATGATGTCGTTGGGGTAGTCCTTTTCAATCTCGGCCAGAAACTGGCGCAGGGATCGTTCGGGGGCGGCGGCATGGTCCTTGGTGGATGGCGCGGATGCTGCCGGTTTACCGGTGGTAGCGGTACTCATTGAGGATATATCCTTTCGTATCTGCTCCAGGTTCGCGCTAGATCACCGAGCGAACCTGCGTGGGGCGAGAACCTGCGCGAGCAACCTACAATAGTAACCTCAAAAAGGCAGCCAGCCAAAGGTGATTTCGACGCACCACGAGGCCCCTGTCTCGGGGAGCTTTGGCTCCGGTGGTTGCTTCGCCGGGTAGGGTCCGGTATGATGTCCATTCGACGGCCCTATCAGGCCAAACGGCCCGTTCGCAGGCGATCCGCTGCCCCCTCCCTCGCGACGGAATTATTTTTCCCGGCTGGACCGAATTGGATGTCAATGCCCATGCGTGATAAAGCGCGACCCGACAAAGGGCCGCCAGACAACGAACCCTCGGAAAAAGCCCATCTAATGACCAGCTCGGAGATTGAGCGGACGCTCATCCATCTGGCACATGAAATTGTGGAGAAGACCGAGGAGCGCCTCGATCTGACGCTGATCGGAGTACGTCGACGTGGCGAGTTGCTGGCGGGGCGGCTGAGTGAGAAAATTCGTCAGTTGACCAAGGTGGAAGTTCCGGTAGGCAGCCTTGATGTCGAGCTATACCGCGACGACCGACCTATCACGGGCCGCGCCTTGAAGGATTCCAGGCGAACCGGCCACCCTTCCCAGATACCTTTTTCCATTACTGGCAAGGACGTGCTGCTGGTGGACGATGTGCTGTTCACCGGGCGAACCACTCGCGCGGCGCTGGAGGCCATCTTCGATCACGGTCGTCCGCGCCGGGTGCGGCTCTGTGTGCTGATTGACCGCGGGCATCGTGAGCTGCCCATTGAAGCCAGCTTTGTGGGCAAGCGTGTCATGGTGGGGCCGCAAGAATTGATTGAAGTGAAGCTGGCCGAAGAAGATCAGGTCGAGAAAGTCGTCCTGCTCGATAAGAGCTAAAGTAGTTTATTGAAAAACTGTATAAGGTGTCATTCCGAGCGGAGCGAGGAATCTGCTGTATCTATCGGCAGCGTGAACATAAAGCAGATTCCGAAGCCCGGCCCAATACGCCTGGCTTCGGAATGACAGATGGCCGGGATTTTTTAACCATGCCCAATCGTGGCTTGTTAGACATCGAGAATCTCTCTGTCGAGCAGATCCAGCACATCCTGGATCGGGCCAGGTTTTATCAGCCGATCGAGGCGCGCACCGGCAAGAAGCTGGACAAGCTGGCCGGGAAAACCATCATCCATCTATTCTTTGAATCCTCTACCCGCACGCGCACGTCGTTTGAAATTGCGGCGAAGCGGCTCGGTGCGGATACCATCTCCATTACGGCATCAGGCTCCAGCGTGGACAAGGGCGAATCGCTGCTGGATACCGTGAACACGCTGGCGGCGATGCGTCCCGACGCCATCGTCATGCGCCACGTGGCATCGGGCGCGCCACACTTTCTGGCGCGGTGCCTGGCGGCGCGCAATGTCGCCACGCCCATCATCAACGCGGGCGACGGCACGCACGAGCATCCCACGCAGGGGCTCCTGGACGCGCTGACCATACTCGATCACAAGCCTTCGCTGGCCGGGTTGCGCGTGGCCATCATCGGCGACATCTCGCACAGCCGCGTGGCGCGATCCAACATTCATCTGCTGACCAAGTTCGGCGCCAAGGTGGTCCTCTGTGGACCGCCGCCGATGCTGCCGCGAGCATTTGAAATGTTCTCTCCTCTGGTGGAGCGCACCTATCGCATGGAGGAAGCCATTGCGCGCGCCGACGTAATTATGATGCTGCGCGTGCAACTGGAACGTCAGGGCAAGAGTTTGTTCGCGTCGGACAACGAATATTTCCGCTACTATGGACTGCGCCTGGAACATCTGCAAATCGCCCAGCCCGATGCTATCGTGATGCACCCCGGGCCGATCAATCGCGGGCGCGAGTTGAGCAGCGAGGTGGCCGACTTCCCGCGTTCGGCAATTCTGAACCAAGTGGAGAATGGCATTTCGGTGCGCATGGCCGTGCTGGACCTGATGTTGGCCGCGGGTCCGGAAGGGAAAAACTGACGCTAGTCTAATCGAGCATGACAACTCCTTCTCCAACCGAACTCATCATCCGCCACGGGCGGGTCATGGACCCTTCGCAGAATGTCGATCGCACCTGTGATTTGCTGGTGCGCCAAGGACGTGTCGTTGGCCTTGGGGCCTTGGGTGACAATCTGCCCGCGCCTGCCTCCGATGCTCGAATGGTGGATGCCACCGGCTGCATCGTCGCGCCGGGGTTCATTGATCTGCACTGCCACCTGCGCGAGCCGGGCAAGGAGTATGCCGAGACGATCGAGAGCGGCGGACGCGCGGCGGCGGCGGGAGGATTCACTTCCGTGCTGTCGATGCCCAATACGCGGCCAGTGAATGACAGCGCCGCGGTAACGCGATTTATTATCGAGACGGCGCGGAAGCTTTCGCCGGTGAATGTGTTTCCCGTGGGTGCCATTACCGAAGGTTCGAAGGGCGAGCAGCTCGCTCCGTTTGCCGAGATGCAGGAAGCCGGCGCGGTGGCTCTCACCGACGACGGCCTGCCCGTGATGAACGCCGGGATGATGCGCCATGCCATGTCCTACGCCGCCGGCCTGGGGCTGACGGTGATTGATCATGCGGAAGACCTGAACCTGACCGGCGCTGGCCAGATGCATGAAGGCTATACGGCGGTGCGGCTGGGCCTGGCGGGCATCAGCGGCGCGTCGGAAGAGATCATGGTGGGCCGCAACATCCTGCTGGCGGCGACGACGGGCGCGCACTACCACGTCGCGCATCTCTCGACAGCCGGGGCGCTCGAGATGGTCCGCGAAGCCAAGCGGCGCGGACTAAAAGTAACCTGCGAGGTTACCCCGCACCACTTCTCGCTGATCGACGAAGACGTAAAGGACTACGACACAAATTATAAAATGAAGCCGCCGTTACGCAGCCGCGCCGATCGCGAAGCGCTGCTCCAGGGATTCGCCGACGGCACCGTGGACGCGATTGGAACCGATCACGCGCCGCACGCCGGAAGCGAGAAGATGCAGGAGTTCGCGCAAGCGCCCTTCGGCATTATAGGTCTCGAGACTGCGCTGGGACTGGCTCTGGACCGTTTAGTGCACACGGGTCGCAGCACACTGACTCGGTTGGTCGAACTGATGGCGGTGAATCCAGCGCGCATTGCGGGACTCGACAAGACCGGGCGCGGTACTCTGAAGCCCGGCTCCGTCGCCGATATTACGATCTTTGACCCGGAGCGCAACTGGACTTACGACGCGAATCAGAGTTTCTCGCGCAGCAAAAACTCACCCTTCCATGGAACCAACATGCGCGGCGGCCCGGTGGCTACCATTGTCGCCGGCAATCTTGTGTGGAACGTGGAAAGAAAGTCATCCGTCTAGTCCTCATGTCCATCACTCCTGAAACTGCCGCGGAGAAGGCTCCACAGAACTATCTGGCGCGGACCTTCCGTCCGTTTGAACACCGCGATTTCCGGCTGATGTGGACCGGCGCGTTCACCTCCACCACGGGCACGTGGATGCAGCAAGTGGCGCTGAGCTGGCTGGTTCTGGATCTCACCAACTCGGCATTCTATCTTGGGTTGGTGGCGTTTCTGGCGGACCTGCCCATCATTTTGTTTTCTCTTGTCGGCGGAGTGGTGGCCGACCGCGCCGATCGCCGTAAGCTGTTGCTGGGCTCGCAGTACACGCAGATGATCTCAGCTTTTGCACTGACGGCGTTAGTGGCGCTGGGATCGGTAAACATCTGGCATATTCTGGCGCTGGTGTTCATCTCCGGCGTGGGACAGGCGTTTGGAGGGCCGGCGTATCAGGCGCTGATTCCCGGCCTGGTGGGCCGAGAAGAAGTGCCCAATGCCATCGCGCTGAACTCCATCCAATTCAATCTGGCGCGCATGGTGGGGCCGCTGATCGCCGGCGGCGTAATGGCCGCGGGCGGCATGGTCCTGTGCTTTGGCTTGAATGGCCTATCGTTTTTCGCCGTGGTCGTCAGCCTGTACATGATCAAGTCGACGTTCACACCAAAGAAGACGCAGGAAACGGTGTACGAAGGGCTGAAGCAGGGGTTCGTTTATGTGAAAAGTCGCGGCGCGCTATGGCAATTGAGCATACTGGGATTCATCAGCACCTTCTGTGCGATCCCCATCATGACCCTGCTTCCGGTCTTTGCTAGACAAGTATTTCATCTGGATGCCACGGGATTTTCATATCTGGTCGCCACCTCGGGTGCCGGGGCGATCACCGGGGCAATTCTCTACGCGGGCCTGCCGCATGATCAGCGCCAGGTGGGCTTGACGTTGAAAGTCCAAGGGAGTCTCGCCATCCTGCTGGGTGTCTTCGCGCTCTCGCGCAACCTCACGCTTAGTTACTTCGTTTTATTCCTGACCGGCCTGTCGATTATCATCTTGTTCGCATCCATCACGTCGCTAGTCCAGCTAGGCACGGCGGAGGAGATGCGCGGGCGCACCATGAGCATCTTCATGCTGGCCTTTCGCGGCGGCATGCCACTCGGGGGATTGGCGATCGGCGCACTGGCCGAAAAATTTTCTCCCAGCATGGCGCTGCTCGGCGCGGCCATTGTCCTGGGAGCCGCCGCACTGGCCGTGCAATTATTCGGGACTGGAATGAAACGCCTTTAGCCTCCTTCTCCAGCCCTTAGGCCAATCCTAAAATGCCCTAAAATGTTGGTTGCGCTAGCCGGGTCTATTCAGTACCATGTTCCCGTCAACCCAACGCCGCAGATTTATGTTTGTCCGGCCTGAGCGCAGGCCTCATCGGCGTCATCATCAATTATCCGAACGTTATTAAGGAGGATTTATTGGTATGCAACAGTGTCGGCATTTAGCATTCGCTGCATGGATCATCGCCTGCCTGTCCGCGACGGCTCTGGCTCAACAGACCGTTACCGTGCCGGTGGAAGTGGCAGCCTATCCGCAGATGATCATCCACAACGCCAAAGTTGTTACCATGGACGATCACTCATTTGGATTGAATCGGCCCGTGGGCACCATCGCGCAGGCCGTGGCCGTGCGCGACGGCAAACTCATGGCCGTGGGCACCAACGATCAGGTGCTGCG
>SHUM01000094.1 GCA_009691245.1 Acidobacteriota bacterium
TCAGGTACGTCGATGGCCGCGCGGTCGTCCTGAGGGAACGCGTCGCCCCGGCTGTTGGTGGAGCGAATCGTGGCTTCGAGGAATGGCGCGCGCGGATTGGTGAAGCCGAACGTCATCTCCGGTTCCTGCGACGCATCCAGCGTCATGGTCTTGCGGGCCACCGTGGCGCCCCCAAAATGCAGTTCGAGAGCGATTTCCCGTGGACGCGTTCCGTCGTTTTTCAATCCGACAAAAGCTTCCCACGTGTCTGGTCTCGTGGGCGAACGGCGGAGTCCCAGTTTGCGGATGCCGACATTTTCGCCTGCGGAAGGCACTTGCAGGACGCGCAGATTGGACGGCGGAGCCAGGGCCTCGGCTTCGGCGCGCGAAATGCGGCCCGCTCCTGAGAACACGATCTCGCCGGAATGTCCCTGCAAACGTTGCACGCGCTGTGCAAACTCGATGGCCTGTTCCAGATTGAGCGCCGACGCGGACGGCTGCGACTGGCGAATCGCGTTGAGGAGCGGCTCGCGGCGAGTCTCGAATGCCGTGACCGGAGTGGCCAGAGCGTCCGCGCGCACCACCATGACGCGGTCTCCCGCGGGCACGGTACCGAGATAGGACACCGCCAACTGTTTGGCCTGATCGAGAAGAATGCCCTGCCGGGCGCGCGCGCCCATCCACGCCGAGGTGTCCAGCAGCAGCACGTGATCGCGGAGGGCGGTGGCGTCGCCTCCGAAGCGTGGGCCGGCAATCGCCAGCAGGAGCAGCAAGATGCTCAACAATTGCAGCAGCAAGCTCCAGGGCTGCTGAATACGGCGGCTGCGCTTCCATTCGCTGGGGACGTTGCTGGCGGCCCAAAAACGGAGCGTGGCGACTACGTGGCGGCGCTTGGAGCGGTCCAGCAGGTACAGAACCACCACGGCGGCGGAGATGACTCCGGCGAGCGCCAGGAATTCGCCCAGGCCGAGATTCAGGAAGTTCATCGGTGATGCCTACAGAAGCCCGATCTGCTAGTGTAACAGGCTGCGGCGGAGGCCACCGCGGACTGGCGAAAAATGTGTCCGTATCACAGTAATTGCAGCGCGGTTATTGCAGTGCCCCGCTGCGGACCATGGGGCCGAAGATCGCATCTTCAACTGGAGTGGAGGTCGATAGACTCACATAACGGCCCCCGTTGCGCAGTGCGACTTCGCGGAGGTGCGCGCTAAATTCGTCGAACGCCGCGGTGTAGGAAACGCGCGCGTCCTCGCCGAAAGGCAGTTGCAGGCGCGCTCCGGATTCCGCATCCTCCAGATCGAGTTCTCCCTCCCAGGCAGGCTCACGATCGTCGTCCGCCCATACCTGGATGAGAATCAATTCGTGCCCGAAGTCGGCCAGATATTGCAAGGGTTTGTCGCAATCCGCTTCATCGAAGAAATCGGAAATCACGATGGTCAAGCCGGCTTGCGGGAACTTGGTGAGGAAGTCCCGCGCGCATTGCAGGAAATTGGTTTTGCCTCCGGGCTTCAGCGCCGAGAGATAGCGCACGGCGGGCTGGAACCGCTGGCGGCCTCCCCCCACGGAGAGGCCATCGCCCAATCTGTCACTGAACGGCTGGAGTGTGATGGAATCGAGCCGCACCAGGCCGACGTAGCAGACGGCCGCCGCGAGTTTCCGGGCGTAGTCGAACTTGGAGAGCGTGCCGTCGCCGGCGCCCGTGGCCATGGACGGGCTGACGTCGAACAGGATGCGGACAGGAATGCGCGGCTCCAAATGGAACACCTTGAGGAATAGTTTTTCCAGCCGCATGAAGGCGCGCCAATTGACGTCGCGGAGTTCATCGCCGTGATGAAACTGGCGATGGTCCAGGAACTCCTGACCCGCGCCGCCAAAGCGCGAGGTGTTGTCGCCGCCTACCAGGCCGCCCAGCGATTTTTGCCACTGGATGGTGAGACGCTCCAGTTTTTCCAGGAGGCGGGTGTCGATGAGGAGGTCTTCAGCCATGGGTACGCCAGGGTGTTGCCGTTTGACTCCCCCTACTTCGCGGCGGCGCGGGCTGTGACGCTCGGGATGATTTTGCCGAGCACGGTTTCCGGCGTCTGGCCGTCGGCATGGGCGTCGAAGTTCAAGATGATGCGATGGCGCAGCACGGCGCCGGCCACCTGTTTGACGTCGTCAACCGAAAGGTGCACGCGTCCTTTCATCAACGCGAGTACCTGCCCGCATTCCACCAGCGCTTGCGCGCCGCGCGGAGAAGCTCCGTAGCGGATGAACTTGCGGGCCAGCTCGTGGCCCTGGTCGGCATCGGGTTGGGTAGCCATCACCAGATCGATAGCGAAATCCTGCACGTGCGGAGCCACCAGCACATCGCGCGAGATGCTCCGCAATTCAAGGATTTCGCCGTGATTCAAGACCACGCTCACGGGCGTTTCTTCTTTCTGAATGGTCCGGCTGACGATGGTGTTGAGCTCATGCCGCGCCGGGTACTTTACCAGGATCTTCATCAGAAAGCGGTCGAGCTGGGCTTCAGGCAGCGGATAGGTGCCTTCCATTTCGATGGGATTCTGCGTCGCCATGACCAGGAAAGGTGCTTCCAGTTGATGCGTTTCGTTGCCCGTGGTGACGGTGTGTTCCTGCATGGCTTCGAGTAACGCGGACTGCGTTTTCGGGGTAGCGCGGTTGATCTCATCCGCCAGCACCAGGTGCGCGAAGATGGGGCCGGGCTGGAAGCGCAGGCTCTTGTGGCCGTCCTCGGTATCGATAATCATGCTGCCGACGATGTCGGCGGGCATCAGGTCCGGCGTGAACTGGATGCGGGAATATTTCAGGTGCAAGACGCGCGCGAGAGTACGCAGGAGCGTGGTTTTGCCCAGGCCCGGGACCCCTTCCAAAAGCACGTGTCCGCCGGCCAACAGGCAGATCAGGACGCCGTCGACCACATCCTGCTGGCCGACAATGATTTTTCCAATTTCGTCGCGCACCCGGTTGAGTTGCGTGGTGGCGAGTTGTAGGGCGGTTTCCGTGGGCACAGTCTACATCATAGCGCGCGTGGATGGGGTGGCGTCATAAGCGATGATTCTGGCGGAGGAAGAGGGATTCGAACCCCCGAGCGAGTCACCCCGCTAACGGTTTTCAAGACCGCCGCCTTCAACCACTCGGCCATTCCTCCACTTCCCATGGTAACGAATTTCGGGGGATCGGCCTTCTCATACCATCTCGGAAGCATTGTGCCCCGGAGTTTCGGACGGATTGCGGCTACTCCCACTCAAGGCGGGAGCGCAAATGGATTTATGGCGTGGAAAGATGCTCGCAGGCACCGTAATCGTTCCATCCCGAGCTCTCTACCCCTTCCTAACCGACAGGATTTCAAACTTTGACGAACTAATACCGTACATAAATTTCTGGAAATCAATTCCTGTAAGTAGAGGATACCTAAGCATAGTTGTTGTTGAACATGACGCAACAAGTAGCGAAGTAGATCGAATACCAAAAGGAACTGACGGCCGCGCAATCGCGTGAGCCAAACGCCCAACTAAATCAACGACTTAGCTGGGCGTGTGCCACATTTGTGTAAGTTGAAAATTGTTTAAAATCAACAACTTACGTTAGGATTTCTACTCCCACTCAATAGTCCCCGGCGGCTTGTTGGTCAAGTCGTAGAACACGCCGGCGATGCCTTCCACTTCCATCAGCATCCTGGTCATTGTGCCCAGCAGCTCCGCGGGGATTCGAACTGCGCGGGCGGTCATGCCGTCCACCGAATCCACCGGGCGCAGCACCACCGAATCGGGGCGCGCCGGGATGCCTAGGGGGATCAAGACGACGGGGAATTGCCAGATTTCTTTTTCGAAGCCGGAGTTCACGCACAGGTTGCGCACGATGGCGTCTACGCGGCGCAGCCGGTTCATGCGATCGGCAGTGAGATGCGCGGGCGCTATCCTGAGAGCGCTCATCGGGCGGCAAGTGACGGCAGTGCCCACGATACGGTTCACGTCCGTGCGGCTGTTAATGATGGCGGCTGCGTCTTCTTCACTGGACGGCGGCGCGTCGAGCGCCAGCACGGGCTTGTAAGTACGAGAATCGCCCTGCACGCCTACGGAGCTCACCGGAATAATCCACCCATTCCCGGTTCTCTGCGGCGCGGTGATTTCATCCGTGCACAGGCAACGGATTGCGAGTCCCGGCCCCGGGAAGGGATGGCGTTCCAGCAACTCCGGCGCAAGGCCGAGCTGCCGCCCTATCGCGCGGACTTCATCCTTATAGAACTGGGTGAGCGGTTCGATGATGCGGCCCGCTTCGATCAGTTTTTGGATCCCTTCCACGCGGTTGTGATGCGTCTTGATCAAATCGGCCTTGGCGCTGCCGCCGGATTCGATGGTATCGGGATAGATGGTGCCTTGGCCCAGGATCCATTGGCCGTCCAGGTAATGCTCGCTATCGAGAATCTTTTCCTGCACCTCCACGAATTTTTCGCCGATGATGTGCCGCTTGCGCTCCGGTTCGGTGGCGCCGGCCAGTGCGCCGAGAAAGTCCTGCCGCGCGTCAACCACTTGGAACGCGCGCGCGCCGAGCCTGGCGAAATTCTCGCGCACGAATTCCGTTTCTCCCTCCCGCATCATGCCCGTGTCCACGTAGGTTCCGTGCACGCGCTCCGGCCCCAGCGCCTTCAGGCACAAAGTGTAGGCCACCGTGGAATCCACGCCTCCGCTGACGAAGAAGAAAATATTGCGATGTCCGGCCACCTGCCGGATGTGTTCTTCCACGGCGAGGATCTGTCCGGCGGGGTCCCAGTCCTTTTCGCAGCCGCAGATCTCAAACAGGAAGTTCGAAAGAATCGTCTTGCCGCTCGGCGTGTGCGCCACTTCAGGATGAAACTGCACGCCAAAGATTTTTTGCGCCGCCGATCCCATGGCCGCGACGGGGCACGTGTCTGTGCGCGCCAGCACGTCGAAACCGGCGGGCGGCACGGTCACCAGATCGCGATGGCTCATCCAGACCTGTTGGCGTCCGGAGACGCCCAGGAAAATGCTCTCCGCGCCAGTCAGATCGAGCTGCGCGAAACCGTACTCGCCGCGTTCGCCTTTCGATACGGTTCCGCCGAGCATGTGCGCGATCAACTGCTGGCCGTAGCAGATGCCGAGGACTGGAATTCCGGCCGCGAGCAGCGCCGGGTCAATGGTGGGGCTGCCCGAATCGTAAACACTGGATGGACCCCCGGAAATGATGATGCCTTTGCGTCCGGCCAGCGCAGCCGCCGGTGTTTCGCTGGCGGCGACCTCCGCATATACGCCGAGTTCGCGGACCTTGCGCGCGATGAGGTGGCAGTATTGTCCCCCGGCGTCGAGGACCGTGATCTGAGGTTGCAAGTTACTATTGTGCCAGAGCGGGTGGAGCGCGGCTCGCCTTTTGCTGATGTCGATGCCGGTTCAGCATCCCCTGCGGGATGCCAGGAGAGAACATACCGGCTATGATGTTTAGCTATGTTCCCGAGAAGATCGGCGACTAGACACAGGGAGGTCAAGATGCACCGCCAGTCCTGCAACGCCGCAATGGCGTTCGGCCTAATTTTTACCGCGACGACGCTGACATTCTCTCAGCCGGCCTCTGAAGGGCCTCATTCACCAGGTTGGTTTATGCGGGGATCAGCCCCTGATCCGGGTGGGCGCTTGGCCGTCGGCCCGGGCGGACGCGTCCTCATGCCCTCGGGCGGCATCGAAAGCCTTCGCGGTGGGGCGCTCACCGGCTGTATGGCGGACGCCGCAAATTTCTGTGCCGGACAGACGGGTTTGGGGGCCCGTGGCTGCTTGACGCAGAATACAGACAGACTATCCCTCGGGTGCAAGACCGCGCTAGCTGCTCTTCCGCCTCCCACCGTTAGCTCGGTGCCGCTGTGCAGCCGCTCGCCCGTTTGCGGAAATCGACTGGGCGGCGCGCGCTCCGAGTTACAGCGCGTCACGTGGAAACAAACCATGGGGTACACCTACACTTATCCCGTCGACATGCCCCAAGGCGGTGGCGGAGTCTCGGCGGTTCAAATCGATTCGGAAGGGAATATGTGGGCCTTTCAGCGCAACGCGCCGGGAGAACCGCAGTTGTTTAAATTCGGCCCCGATCGCAAGCTGATCTTCTCGGTGGGCGATGACGTGATCGGCCACCAGGAAAAGGCGCACGGCATGGCAGTCGACGCGGAAGACAATGTCTGGATCTGCGACGCGAATGGTTCCACCATCATGAAAATCAGCCCCCAGGGAAAGCTCCTGATGACGCTTGGCGTGAGGGGGAAAAGGGGCGATTGGGATGAAGCCAAGGGACAAAGGCTTCTCTGGCAGCCGCTGCAATTGGCCTTCGGCCGCAATGGGGACATCTATATCGGTGAGGGTCATGGGAACGAGAGTCCCAATGACACCGATTTGGATGATCCCGCCAATAATCTAGGCGCCGCGCGGGTGCTCCACCTGGATAAGACTGGAAAATTTATCAACCAATGGTACGGAAACAGTGTCGGACAAGGAAAATTCAGCATGGTCCATGGCATCGCCGTGGACCCGGGGAACGGCAACGTGTGGCTGGCCGACCGGGAGGAATATCGCCTGGTGGTCTATACCGCCGACGGCAAGTTCGTCAAGACCGTGCAGATGAGAAACCTCATGTGTACCGTCGCTTTCGACCCGAACGGGGACCTGTGGGTCGCAAGCGGCCAGGATGGCCAGCTCTTGAAGATCGACCGGAATGGCAACGTGCTGGGCGCCGTAGGTAACGGAATGGGTTTTGGAGAAGGCGAATTCATCGAAAGTAACTACCTGACTTGGGATAAGCAAGGCAACTTGTATACCGGAGATACCAGCGTTGGCCGGGTTACCGAGATGGTCGCGCCCAAGAAAAAGTGACCGTTGCCGGAGAGAGCCGCGCGCAGCGGACGCCGCCGCCTACTGCTTGGTCATGGCGACAGCGGCTGGCGAAGCTGCCGAATCGAGTCTCCTAAGGCGGCGAGAATCATTATCGTCGCCGCTGCCGTAGGCGTCACGCTCTTGGTTTTGGTTCCGCTAATGGTACTGCCTTATGCGAGCGGTTGAAGGCGGGCGGCATGCAATAGAGCAACTTCTCAGCATACTTGTAAGGCGTTTTGAGACGTCGGGCCGTGTGACGCCGAAGATTCGCCGCGTCAATATGCTTCAGGCCGCGTTCTTTCATGCAATTGTTGATGACGGCTGCGGCGTTCAGTCTAGGAGTTTGTTGAAAAAGGCGATTTTGCGGTGGAATCCGTGGGCCGTAACCCAAGCTCCGCAGGATTCCGGTCGGGATTCTGGTCAATCGACTCATCGGGAGCGGCGCGAGAGCGCCACATCCGATTTCGTTTGGCCCCTTACGCG
>SHUM01000095.1 GCA_009691245.1 Acidobacteriota bacterium
TGCTAACAGGGATAAATGCAGGAAATTTACACAGCTGAAAGCCGCCGGAACAATCAGCAACACGGTCGCCATGACCGGGGTTCCTTAATTACATTCCAGGCAACAAAGCTAGAAGCGCAGGCGCATGAACAGTTGCGTCACGCGGCCGCGGTTCACCGTGTTGGTGATCTTGCCGAAGATTTCGTTCGCTACATGCGGCGCGTAGGAGTCAAACTGCGCGTGGTTGAAGAAGTTGAAGAACTCAGCGCGGAACTGCAGCGAGGGGAACTGGTCCCCGCCCCGGCGCAGCGCGAACTCGCGCTCCACAGCAAAGTTCATGTTGGTGGTGCCATCGGTGCGGAACGAGTTAAAGCCCAGGTTGCCGCGACCGCCGACCGGAAGATTGGTGTCGAAATATTCCTTGCGCAGAATTGTTGTGGACGTGTCGGGATGGTCCACGCTCTTGCCGATGATGGCTGGCTTCAGAATGTTTGGCCGCTCCTGCCCGATGCCGTCCACGTTGCCGAAGCCCGGCGCGTCCGAGCCCGTGTGCAGCATGTAGGGCGTGCCGGAGCGCAGCGTTAGCGTGCCCGAGCTGCGCCAGCCGCCGACTATCTTGTTGACCAGTCCACTGCCCAACAGGGCGGTGGGAAGCTGATGCCGAAACGTAAGCGAGAAAGCGTGCGGCGTATCAAAATTTTCTACGGCCTTCAGGTCGCCAACAATATTGAACGGCTCCATGCTGATGTGCCGACCGGTGCCGATGTCGGCGAAGTTGGTGTCACCGGTGTTGATGGCCTTAGAGAAGACGTAGCGCGCCGTCCAAGTGATCGAGCGGCCGGTGCGGCGGTCGAACGCTACCTGCAGCGAATCATAGTATGAGATGCCACCGTTGGTTACCGTGGAGATAGCCAGGTAGCGCGAGTCGGGCCGGCGCTCATCCACGTTGCGAGTGGTGGCCACCACTCCGGGCACATTCACGCCGCGATTGCTGATCACTTCCCAGGGCATCTTTACCGTGCGGCTGCCGGCATATCCGGTGCGGAAGAACAGCCCGCCGGGCAGCTCGCGCTCGATGGAGAAGCTGTAGACATGCATGTACGGCGCGACCAGGTCGGGGCTGAGCAGGTTCAGGCCGGAACGTAGATTGGCCGTGTCCACGCCCGCCACGGACGCCAGTGGATTCACCAGGTTGGGGCTGTCATCAATGGAGATAACTTTCACATCGGGCGGGTTGAAGCGGGCACGCTGATAAAGCAGTGGATAGATGGACGAATACCACCAACCGTAGCCGCCGCGCAGAGCCACCTTGCCGCCGCGCGGATTCCACGCGAATCCCGCGGTGGGGCCGAAATTATTGGCGTCAGTGCCGAAGCCCACATCGGTGCGATCATTCACTTCAACCGGCTTGGTAACTACTTCATGCCGCATGCCGAGCGTGAGTGTGAACGTGGGCAACAGCTTGATGCGATCCTGAAGGTAGACTGCGTGCTCCCAGTTGCGGAAGCCACGGTAGAAGTCGCCGAGGTTGATCTTGAATGTTGTCGGCAAGCCGAGACGGAAATTCTCCACAGCGGAGCGGCCGGCGTTGCGGCTGAACTCGAATGAGCCGCGCGAGTTGTCGCTCTGCAGGTCGTTTATCTGCAGCCGCGAGACCAGGACCCCGGCGGTGATGGTGTGCCTGCCGCGTACTTGCGTAGCTTCCGGCGCAACGTGAAAGCGATTCTCGACGCGCAGCCGCGGATAGCTCGAGCCGGGGCCGATGTTGGAGAAGTCTCCATTGCGGCCAAACGCAATGTCGGGGACGTTAGTGATGCCCAGTGGCGCGAGCAAATTCCGGTAGGACTCAGTGGGCGCTAGCGAGACGCGCAGACGGTCGAAGTTGAGCACCAGGCGGGCCGTAGTATTCGGCGAGACGGTGTGAATTTCCGTCAGGTGCGCGCTCTGCGGGCGCAGCAATGTAATGGGATTCTGGCCTACGATCAGCTCGAAGGGCTTTTCAGTGGCGTCATAGTAGCGTTGCTCGAAAACAATCTGGTCCTTACCGGTGGGCCGGAGGTCGAAACGTCCCGTGTAGGCGGTGCTGGAGATGTCGCGCAGGCCGTTGGTATTGAGCTGGCGTGAGTTGATGTCCGGCCGATTGGGCAGCTGGTTGGGGTAAGCGCTGAATAGGCGCGAAATCATCGCGCGTGACGCCGGATCAGTGGTCAGCGGCGTGCGCTCCTCCGGCAGCGGCACCTGAATGTTTCCGTTCACGTAGCCAGTCTCTTCCGCCTTGCTCCAGGCAAAATCGAACGACAGCTTGCTCTTCACGATGGGTCCGCCGATGGTGGCGCCAAACTCATTGCGCCGCGACGGGAGCAAGCCGCCGGCCTGGAAAAATGAGCGGGCATTCAGCCGGCTGTTCTGATGTGTTTCATAGAGCGACCCGTGATACTCGCCAAGCAGGTTGCGCGGACGCGTAACGTCGAGCGAGCGCATCTGAAAACCGAAGTGAGATCCATAACTGTTTTCCACTGAGCGAAAATCGGTGGGCAGCGCGGCATTAGCGCCGCGCGAACCCAACTGGCGCTGCGCCTCATTGGCGTCCAGCTTCACCACGAATACGTTGGGATTCAGTTCATCAGCGCCCAGGCTGATTGCCTGCGGGCGAGTCGACTGCAGGCGAAAGCTCAATTCGCGCGCCGGCTCGCTGTCCGAGGCCACATACTGCCGCACCATGTCGGCGAACCCCTGCCGCCGGATGGTGATGGTGTATACGCCAGCGGGCAGCGTTTCCATGGTGAATTTGCCGTCGGCTGCGGTGGTGGCCGATTTCGCGGTGGCGGACTCGGCCGCCTTCACGGTTACTTGAGCACCGGAGACTGGCGCGCCGTTCAGGTCCGAGACGCGGCCATTCAGCGGGCCGGCGGCGTGGCCGCTGGCAGCAACCAGCAGAGCCAGCGAAAGCACGGCAAGGCGCACGTGGAAGAAACTCTTGTGGATCACGGTAATCTCCTATCGAATGGTCGTCAGACGGGCAGGCAGTGAAATGGGCTTGCCAGCGGACGCAAGCCTGAATTATCTCTAATTGCTCAGTATACACCCAGTTCCCTACGGCAGAAAGGTTGCCGAAGGGGGTGAGCTTTATGCGTCGCGCACGAGTTTTAACCAGAATTTCTTTTTTGGAATTTCGGACGAGGGCAGAATAGCGAAGGCCCCTTCGAGTTGGAACGGTTTTGTTCGGCTCGATAGAATTGCCCTCCGAACAAGTCTCCGACACGTGCTTCGCCAGTCGCCTCAGCCTGGGGTACTCCTTTGCTCGAAGCGATTTCGCACTCTTTCCCAGAACGCCGTATGTGGATCCTCTGAGTGTGCGCTCATCCCGAAATTGCTAATTTCAGTCAGCTCTGGCTACTTCCCCAGCGCGGATCAATAGCCCAGCGACCACAACCAACCAATCTTTGCCATCCGCAGAATCTATCGGAGAACTGCCCAGAATTCAACGAGTTCGACAATTTTTACCATACGAGAAACTCGACGCTAGTCTGATGGTGGCAATACCTCAAGTCGCCTATGAAGAAACCGGACCACCCCCATAAGCTACGGAGAAAAGGCTCGTCAATCCTTGCAGACAACCGACTCTTGGCTCTTCTCCGCAGTCCGGTCAATGAGTAATGGACTCGGAATCCCGGCCAAATTGGCAAGTCCACCGGCCTAATTCTCCGGAAGTGGAGCATTGCCGGACTCAATGGCGGAGGATTGAGTCGCGAGCGAACCTACTCTCCACCCTGCTAACAGGGAAAAATACAGGGAATTTACGTAATTAGAAGCCCTCTGGGGCGCCACCACGCCCTGTTTCACTGCTTGTTTGCTCATAGTTGCGAAAATCCTAACAGGGGATTATCAGGGAATTCCGAATTAATTTCAGGCCGACCGGCAACTGGTATCAGGGCATTGGGGACTCTGGCAAACCTTGGTCTTCGGAGCAGCCTAGCCCCCAAGAAACTAACTTTAGGTTTGGTTTGGTTCAGTCCTTTGAGGACCCATCATTGATACGGACACGAATATTCCCTTCCGCTGCCTACGTGGGCAGCGGAGGGAACATATTGTTGGGGAGTTCGTAGAGTCCCGACTTCGGGATGCTTGCCATTACGGCTCGTTGGGTACGGGACCGAAGGCGGGCGGCGGGACGCGATGTTTAGTCGCGGACTGATAGGCTGATGCGACTTTGATTACTGTGGGCTCCGTGCCGGGGCCGGCCCAGAACATCATGCTGATGGGCATGGGGTGCGGCAGCTTCGACGGTGTTGTGCCGGAGACCGCGCGATACTGCTTCTTGTCAGCGCTCAGAACAAACTGCGGCTCATAGACAACTTCAGTGTAGCCGGCCGGGACATCAATTTCCGGGCCGCCCAGCAGTGCCGTAAACTGGGTACAGCAGCTGGCCGTTGGACGGTTGTTCACTTCCGGCTCGCCAGCGTAGCCAATCTTCGGCGGCGGGAGAGTCTGCTCTGGATTCACGAACAGGTCGATGCCGTTCTCGTACATGACCTTCTGGACCACCAGGCGCATCACGATCTGCATCTTCAGATAGCTCATCTGGCCGGGACGCGCACGCAGGTCCTGCATGCCGACGGCGTTCTCCGAGCTGGCTTTGTGATCGCCGTTCTCCCACTTTGCGTTGGCTACCCAGCTCGCCCAATCTTTGATTCGCTTGTCGCCCCGCTCGGCAAGATATTTGTTCACAGTGAAGGGGCTCTTGAAGTTGTCGAGGCCCGCGCTGATGCGGCGCAGGTTGATGTTTGGCGAGAGCGGCGCCTTGCCCATCGCCAACGCGATCGCGTAGTCGTTGGTAGTTACGTCCCAGCCGGGTACGGCAAATTCCAGCTCGCCCTTGCTGTTCTTCTGCCAGAAGTATTCCGGCACGTTGTGCGCCAGAATTTCGCGGAAGGCATCCTGAAATGTGTATTTCATATTCGGGACTTCCGGATCGTCCGCATACAACGGGTCATGGGACTCCACCAACTCCGCGCCCAGCTTGTCGCGCAGCACGGCCTTCATCTCCTTGTCGAGCTGATCGGAGATAGCCTCGTCGTTCTTCGAGTGCTTCACCATGAACTCGCGTACCACGCCGATGCGCATTCCCTTCAGTGGCTGCGCGGCGACCGCCGGCTCCTTCACCACAAAACTGGCGAAAGGCTCCTTCGGTATGAACACTGAGGGCAACGCGGTGAACATGTCCGCGGAATTGAAGCCTTTTACCGCGTCCAGCACCTTCGCGACGTCTTCAACGCTGCGGCAGTGTATACCAGCGCGGTCGCCGAGGCGCTGGCTGTTCATGCCGCCGTGCATCATCAAGCCACGCGTGGTGAGGAAGTTCACCACGTTATTGCGCGACGCGGGCCCCTTGCAAGAAGCCGAGCCTTGCTCGCAAATTGAGCAGGCCACCAGATTGGCCGAGACGGAAACGCCCGAGCCGGAGCTGGTGCCGCGCGGCACGCGCTCGGTGTCGTACGGATTGCAGGCCTGCCCGCCCCACACGGCGTAGGCATAGTTGCCGTCGGGCAACTCGGTGGTCGCCTTAATCGGGCCGTTAGTGGTCAATCCCGTTGACGCCGCCGTGGCCGTTGCCATGATGATGGCGCCCTTCGCGCGGAGATCGCCGATGTCGGGCGAATCCACTTTCGGAAAATCCAGCGCGTAGTTGACGTCATTGCCACCGGTCGAACGCATGTCTTTCGCGTCGAACCAGTTCTTGTGCGAAAACGGAATGCAGTACATGGGCATGGCAGCCAGATCAGGATTGCGCCCGTATAGCTTGTCGAGTTCGGCTGCGCGTTCCAGTGCATCCGGCTGCTTGCGGAACTCTTCGCATCCCGCCGGAGCGCCTGCCGGCAGCAGTCCGGCTGAGGGTGCACGGTCATAGTCGCCTTTGCAACTTACCGAGCGCTCGCCGCGAATGTTCAGCGTCTCCAGCGCGTTCAACTGCCCGGCGTTGGGGATACCGACTCTCATGCCGAATTGTTGCTGCACGGTGGGGTCGGAGATGGTCGGTTCCATTCTGCCAAACTCGATGGGCGGACCAATGTACTGCTCTAGATTTTGCAGCATCGTTGAGGCCGGCACGGTACTGGTGGGAAACTTCATGGGTGCTCCGGTGCGCATGGAGCCGATGGCTGGCGCAATGGGAGCGCCGTCCTTGGTAACCAGCTGCGTGCAGACGCCGTTGTAAGCTTTCACGCGATTGAGGTAGGCCTGCACCAATCCCTGGCAGGTGATTTGCCCGGATTGAATGGCGCTGTGAATGCCGCCGATGGTTGCCTCCTGAAGATGGAACGCACTTTGGGCGACGACCGTCGCCGGAACCGCCATGAGCAGCAGCAGTGCTACCGCCAGCTTCAGCGCGCGACTCGCGCATACGTCATCCATTCCACTAACAGCCACATAAGTCATAGATTGATTTCTCCATTCCGTATTGCCACATTGCAAGATTCTAGGTGCTTTCTCCATCTAGTGTTGTTAGGCTGCCATAAGTATCGGCGAAATCTCCATTGGCTGAGAGTTCTGCTCCCAGGTGATCGGGACAATTATCCTCGTTAAGCGGTGCTTCCGTCACCTACTGTTGGTGGAGCAATTCTATCCTATTCAAGGTGTTTGGGTTAATGGATAATTTTGCAGTCTGTACATCTGCTG
>SHUM01000096.1 GCA_009691245.1 Acidobacteriota bacterium
GTCCTTGCCGTAGACATCCAGCCACGTGTAGCTGCGGTCCAGGAACATGGGATCGCAACTGACCACGATGCCCAGGTTCTTGATGCGCGGGAGCTGCTCTTGACGCGGGTAGAATCCGCAGTGGTCCATGGTGATGCGGCGTGAACGAATGTAGTTCAGGTCGAGCGAGGGCTGTGATTGCATGACGCGCTCGACGGTGTCCATGAAGTAGTCGACAGCCTTGTCGCCATAAACGTGGTTGACAATGTAACGCAGGCGCGAGCGGACGGCGGCGGAGATGGCCTTGTCGTATTCGCTGCCGGGCGTCAGGATGCACTGCTCGGCGGACTTGTACTTGGCTTCCGCTTCCATGGTGGTGCAAATGTTCGGCGGACCGCTATCGATGCCGCCGAGAGTAACGCCCACGTTGAAGAAATACTTGCTGCCCAGGCCTGCCACATCGCCCTTGCGGATGAAGCAGCCGGCCATATCCGGCTCCACCTGCTGGCAGAAGCGATCGGCATAACCAAAGCGGATCGGCATACGGCCTTCGCGGTCCAGCTTCATGTAGCCGTCATGAATGCGCAGTCCGACGATGTGCGAGCTGAAGCTGGTCTGGCCCAGCGCGGCCTGATGCTTCAGGCCATCTTCGATCAGGTCAGCCATCTCATCGACGTGATCGCGGAAGTAGCGATCCACCACCAGCGAGCGGGTGATGGTGGTGTCCATGGTCAGGGCGTTGTCCACATTTTCCTGGCTCCAGTCCATGCCGTAGAGCGCCAGGAAGGAGTTCTGCGCGGAGCGGTTCAGCATCCACGCGGGATGCGAAAGCAGAAACACCGGAAGTGTCGGCGCCAGTTTGTTCAGGTCTTCATAGGTGATGGCTTTGTCGTTGAGGTACTTCACGCCGATGCCCTGGCCATCGCCGCCCGCAGGCATGCTGATGACAGCCCATTGATCAGGCTTAGGATTGGCCATCTGCTCTTTCACTACCAGCTCGATGCCTTTGCGAATTTCGTTATAGTCTTTGCCGGTCACCGTGAAGGTGCGGCGCACTTCCTCGATCTTGGCCGCGTTGGCGCGGCTCCAGCGTCCGATGGAGTGATCGTGCATGTGGGAGTGGGTGTTAATGATGCCCGGAATAACCGTACGGCCCTTCAGATCAATCTTGCGGGTCGCGGGACCGGCCAGCGCCAGCATCTCGGCATTCGTGCCCAGAGCCAGAATCTTTTCCTGCCGGACGGCCATCGCCTGCACCGCGGTGCCTGTGTTCTGGTTGAAGCCTACATCGGTCATCGGAACGATCTTCGCGTTGTGAATAATCAAATCGGGGTAGCTCACCAAAATGCTCGGTGCCGTAGTGGTCTGAGCTGTCGCCATGCCTGTCCACAACAAACAAGAGGCCACAGTCATCCAAAGTGCCTGTTTCCTGAATCGCATTATTTGTAGTTCCTCCATTGATTTCCAGTCCGGTGCGGTACTGGATTTTTCTAACTAAAATTTAGCGGACCATCAAATCCTCTGGCAGTTGGGGATCAACCCCATGCACGGAGCATGGAAAGCCATCCTCACTCTGCCGAACCGGAGTTCCCCAACTCTGAATTCGTTCCAAACAGATTTGCAAGCCGTTGATTCAAAAATAACTTCCCCTAGGCCTGCAAGTCAAGCGTAATCGCTTGCCCGAATGCCATCGATTGCCCTCGTTATCTATGATGGCTCGAACCGAAAAATGGAAGCTTCCAACGCACACGGCGGTATCGCTCAAAAAAATAGACCACCCTCAACTATTTTGGGTTCCGTTAATCGATTGGATCGAGCGGAATGCGCACCCCCTGCCCCTTCGCTTCAGGCCACTGGACAATAGTGATGGCGGTCAGCACGAGCACGATTCCAGCGGCCTGTAGCGGGTTCATACTTTCACCCAGCGCTATCGCCGCAATTGCGATGGCAAACACCGGCTCCAGACAACTGGCAACAATTGCGCTGGTGGGTTCCAACAATTGCAGCCCCACATAATAAAGTGAAAGCGGTAGTAGCACGGAAACGATGGAAAAAAAGAAGAGAAAGAGCCATTGCAGGCCCGTCAAATGCAACGCGAGCAGTTTCCACGGCGGGTTGATTCCCAGCCAAAACAGACTGGCGGTCAGAGTGGTGTAAAGCATCACCGTCCAGCGGTCCCGCTTCTCCAGAATGTGGTGTCCCCACACATTCGAGAAGGCGAAGGTTAGGGCGGAGAGAAACGCCGCTCCCAGCCCGATTTGATCCAGAGGTATCCCGCTTTCGAATATATTGATGACCAGCGCGCTGCCCGCCACCGCCAACCCCACCGCCGCCAAACGCCGCAGCGTGGGCCGCTGCTGGCCGCGCGCCGCCAGATAGAGCAGCACCCAGACCGGTGCCGTATACTGGATGACAATCGCCGTCGCCACGTTGGTTCTCTCGATGGCCAGATAGTAGAAATAATTTGTGGCAGCCTGCCCAATCACGCCGAAGACGATAATATTGCGGAGTTCGGCCCATGGAATTTTCAGATTGCCCACGCCGCGCCGGGCCAGCATCACGGGCAATAAAATCAGAAACGTGAATGTAGTGCGTGTCTGGGAAAGGAGTAGCGCGTCGATGCCCGGCAGCGACTCGCTACCGGGCAGCAGCCGTCCCGTGAACGCCGCGCGCCCCAGCGTCGCCGCCACACCCCAGAAGAAAGTCGCCGCAGCGATGTATGCGTATCCCCGCAGATGATGATGCTTACTCGTCAACGAATGGCCCTATTATCCTAAATTGTGAGAATTCTCGTTAGGGATTGCATAGCAAGTTTTCTAGTTTACTCTGCTTTCCGCAGTGATGACAGATACGATGGCCCGTTCGCAGACAAACCCCAAATGTCGTCATCCCGAGGAGCGCAGCGACGAGGGACCCGCTGTTGGGTTTGATCCGTAGCACAACAGCAGGTCCTTCGCTGCGCTCAGGATGACGACGGTGCGTGGATGAATTCCGCGGTATGCTGGAGAGCCGGTGTCTGGAATCTTCCTAATCCGGACAACAGCGATATCTACCTTATGTCTTCTGACGACAAGACAACCATTCGGCTCAGCCGAAACACACAGCACTGCTACGTCTGCGGGCCGCAGAATCAAGCGGGCCTGCATGTACTTTTCACTCGTGATGGCGAGCGCGGCGCGCGCGGGGAATATGTGGCACAACCGGAGCACTGCGGCTGGCCCGGCATGTTGCACGGCGGCATCACCTTTGCTCTGATGGATGAGGCCCTGGCCTACGCGCTCTACTTTCAGGGAATGTTCGGCGTAACCGCCAAGGCCGAGACGCGCTTCCGCGAACCTATCCCAGCCGGGGCGAAGGTGATCATTCGCGCCTGGGTGGTCGCGCAGCGCCGCCGCCTGGTAACTGCCCATGCCGAAATTCACTTGGATGATGTTACGAAAACCGTGCTGGCGGAAACGGAGGCCACCATGTTTCTTCAGGAGGCGGAGCTTCAACAGGAAGCGCCTTTCGACTCAGGCGCTACGGCTTCTTGAAGGTTCGCAGGAACGCGATGATATTGGTGATATCCATATCCGCAATGCCCTTCATCGCTTTCATCTTTCCCGCACCGTCCTTCACCACTTTCTGAATTTCAGCGTCCGACCTGGACTGCACACGCGGCGAGCCGAGATGGGGAATCTCGGCCTGGAGCATCTTCGCAACACTTTCCTGCGGTGAGCCATCCTGCCCATGGCAAAGCGCGCAGCGCCGCTCGTAGATGTCCTTCCCCGTATGCGGCTTCTTGTCCGCTGCTAATGAAGCGGACTGGGCCAGCGACTGCGCAACCGTCGCCACAATCAGACCAGCAACAAATATTGCATTTCTCCATTCAGCGCTCATCACCTTACCAGCCTCCGTGCCATCAACTAATTTCATTCTAGCAAGACGATAGCCTGCGGAAAAGCCGCCTGCCCCTAAGGTAGGAATTCGTCGTACAATGTCGTTGCCCATTTTAATTACACTTAATTTTGTATGGGAGCCCATCCGAAGATGCCCCGATTGCCACTGACACTCGCCTGCTGGGACTATGACCGCACCCGCGCACTGCTGGAAGACCGTCTCGCCGTGGATGGCGTCGCGCTGACGGGCCTCAACCTGGTGGTGGAGGAGACTTTCTTCCGCATGCTGCGGCACCACGAATTCGATGTCTCGGAGATGTCGCTGTCTTCCTACACCATGACGCTGCACTCGGAAGACCGGCCATTCATCGCCATCCCCGTCTTCCCTTCCCGCTTCTTCCGGCACTCCTGTATTTATGTAAATGCGAACAGCGGCATCCGCGAACCGAAAGATTTAATCGGCAAGCGCGTCGGCGTGCCGGAATATCAGATGACCGCCGCGGTGTGGATTCGCGGCATCCTGAACGAGCACTACGGAGTACCGCTCGCCGGCGTGTCTTACTGCAGCGGCGGCGAGGAGCAGCCGGGGCGTCTCGAGAAATCTCCCATCACGCTGCCGCCGGATATCAAGCTGCAACCGATTCCCCATGACCGCACGCTCGCTCAGATGATTGCCACCGGGGAGATTGACGCGCTTTACACCGCCCGCATGCCTTCCACATTTTCCACAAATGCCGCCAGCCCAGTGCGGCGACTGTTCGCCAACTATGATCAGGTCGAGCGCGAATACTATCAGAAGACCAAAATATTCCCGACCATGCATACCATCGTCATCCGCCGCGATGTCTATGAAAAGCATCCGTGGATAGCACAATCGCTCTACAAGGCATTCACCCTCGCCAAGCGCGAGGCGCAACGCGACCTCACCGAGACCACCGCGTTGAAGGTCATGCTGCCCTGGCTCACCCGGCATTTGGAAGACACGCAACAACTGATGGGTGAAGACTTCTGGCCGTATGGGCTGGACGCCAACCGGGTGGTGCTCGAAACATTTCTTCGCTATCATTTCGAGCAGGGGCTATCGAAGCGC
Organism: Acidobacteriota bacterium; assembly: GCA_009691245.1. Taxonomy (NCBI): domain Bacteria; kingdom Pseudomonadati; phylum Acidobacteriota; species Acidobacteriota bacterium. The sequence goes on from SHUM01000096.1 coordinate 4,948, forward strand.
CTGCTGAAACCAGAAGAACTTTTTGCGCCGGAGTCTCTCGAGTCCTTTCGCATTTGAAATGTGTAGCACGCATGTTAGAGGCTGTCATCCTGAGCGCAGCGAAGAACTTGCTGTTCGTCGAAAAAAACCAAAGCAGGTCCTTGGCTCCGCTCAGGATGACACTAGGTTTAGTTTCTGATAGAAAGCTAAGGAGAATCACAACATGCACGCAGCGATAGCCCGCAGCCTCCTCATCGTCCTCACGTTGTCCACAGCCGAACTGCACGCGCAAGGCTGGCAGATGCCACCGGATAGCGCGCGCTGCCCCTCGCATTGGGGCCAGAATGACGAGCGCGGTTCGGCCAATCTGATGACGCCTCAGGCGATTCTGCGGGCCACTCGCCTGATTCAGTCTGGTGAGATGTTCGAGCTGGCCGACGTGTTATCCGCCGACCCCGCGGAGGGCTACGTCAATGCCGGTCGTGGATTCAATCTCCAAACCAAGGCTTCCGTGCCCATCCCCAATACGCGGGTTGGCAACGAAGAGTTGGTGGTGGCCGAACTGGGCCAGCTCGGAACGCAGTTCGACGGCTTCGCGCATCAGATGTGGGGCAGCAGTTTTTACAATTGCTTTCAGTATTCCCAGATCATGTCGCGCACCGGCTTCACCAAGTTGGGAATTGAGAAAGTCGGCACGCTGATGACGCGCGGCGTGCTCATCGACGTTGCCGCGCTGAAGAGCGCCGAGCGACTCCCGGATGGCTACGTCATCACCCCGGACGATTTGCAGCAGGCGCTGAAGAAACAGAATCTCTCCCTGGAGCCTGGCGACGCCGTACTGATCCGCACCGGCTGGGATGCGCTGCGCGGCAAAGACAATGCCAAGTACGCCGGCTCCGGCGCGGGCATCGGCGTAGCGGCCGCGCAATGGCTCGTAACGCAAAATCCCATGCTGATCGGCTCGGACAATTGCTGCGTCGAGGTGCGTCCATCCGAGCCACAGACCAGCTTGCCGGTGCATTCCATCATGCTGATCCAGCACGGCATCCATCTACTCGAAAATATGCGACTGGCGGCGCTGGGCCGCGCCCGCGCGTATGAGTTCGCATTCATCGTGCAGCCGCTGAAACTCAAAGGCGCGACCGGCTCAACCGTTGCGCCCGTGGCCATTCGATAAAACAGAGAGTAGTGAGTAGGCAGTGG